>NZ_CADEPK010000109.1 GCF_902829255.1 Metabacillus niabensis
AGTATCTTCACTATTTAATTCACGATATATTTTAATCATTGCAGGTAAGTTTTTAATTAATGGTCCGTATTGCTGAACCATTGGTGTCACTTGTTGAGCCATACCTAGTACTTTTTGAACATTCCCAAGCATACTAGAAATATTCGATGGGTTTGTTAGTCCTTGGAGAATTCCAGGTGCACCTGAGCGGGTAGCGGTCGTAACTCCTTGTATAAGCCCTTGAGGGTTAACGGGGCCAACTGCTTGGTTTCCTGGTATGATTCTTGAAAGAATTCCTTTTAATCCTCCACCTCTTGCAGCAGCCTGTGGAGCAAATTGTCCTCCTCTCATTATTGGTAATGTTGGTTGCCGCATTATAGGCATCTGTCTTGGTTGTGGTGGATAAAAGCCTCTAGTGTTCATTGGAGGCATAGGTCTATTTTGAAACAATATAAGTCCTCCTCTCATTTAAAGTTCCTCTATGGATAGATTATGCAGTTAGATGAAGAATGGTTTCTTTATTTAACAGTAGATATTTAAGGTAAATTTTGAGTTTTTACGAGAATCGTATATAATGAAATGATGGATAAATAAAGTGATACATATATATTTGCATTAGCTTTATCCAAAAGGAGATGACAAGAATGGTCGAAACTAAATTTGAGCGTTTTTCGCTTAAACCTTTTATTATAGAGGCAATAACGAAAGAATTAAACTTTTTTGAACCAACAGAAATTCAAGAAAGATTAATCCCATCAATTTTGAGGGGAGAAAGTGCTATCGGACAATCTCAGACAGGGACTGGGAAGACACACGCATACTTATTGCCTTTACTTAACAAAATTGAGCCTGAACGGAAGGAAGTTCAATTAGTCATTACCGCACCAACACGGGAATTAGCAACACAAATTTATAATGAGGTTGTTAAAATTACTTCCTTTTCTAAGGAAGAGATGACCGCTAAATGCTATATAGGGGGTACAGATAAACAACGGGCAATTGAAAAGTTAAAATCGCAACCTCAAATTGTTGTTGGAACACCTGGAAGAATTAATGATTTAGTCAATGAGCATGCACTTATTGTTGGGAAAGCTCGGGCCTTTGTTGTTGATGAAGCCGATTTAATGTTAGATATGGGTTTTATAAAAGAAGTAGATATGATTGCTGGACAAATGCCTGAAAATCTACAAATGCTCGTTTTTTCTGCAACAATACCAGAAAAACTAAAACCTTTTCTTAAAAAATATTTGGAAAATCCAAAGTTTACTCATGTAGCACCTAAACAAGCGACTGCAGCAAAAATTGAGCATGTCTTAGTTCCTACTAGACACCGGGATAAAATAAAGCTAGTTTATGAAATGTTAGTAGGATTTAACCCTTTCCTAGCAATAGTTTTTACGAATACGAAAAAGAGAGCTGACGAAGTTGCAGATGCGCTAATTGATCAAGGGTTAAAGGTTGGACGTATCCATGGTGATTTATCACCTCGCGATCGGAAAAAAATGATGAAGCAAATTAACGATCTTGAGTATCAATATGTTGTTGCTACAGATTTAGCTGCAAGAGGGATTGATATTAAAGGAGTTAGTCATGTCATTAATTTTGAAATACCGACAGCTGAATTGGATTTTTATATTCATCGTGTTGGACGAACAGCAAGGGCAGGAAGCTCAGGGATAGCTGTGACACTTTATGAAGCTTCAGATGAGGATGCGTTAAATAAACTAGAGAAATTGGGAATAGAGTTTATTAATCGTGATTTTGTTAATGGAGAATGGAAAGACATTGAAGATCGAAAAAGACGTAAAAATCGAAAAAGAGTAGCTGATGAAGTAGATGCTGCAGTAAAAAGTATTGTACAAAAGCCTAAAAAGGTAAAACCTGGATATAAAAAGAAAATGAGTCAGGAAATGGAACAAATTAAAAAGAGAAAGAGAAGATTAAATCGAAGAGGGAAATAGGAGGAAGATAAATGCTTAAACTAGGTTCACATGTATCGATGAGTGGAAAGAAAATGCTTTTAGCATCTAGTGAGGAAGCTGTTTCATATGGTGCAAACACGTTTATGATCTACACTGGTGCACCGCAAAATACTCGGCGAAAAAAGATTGAGGAATTAAATATTGAGGCTGGACAAGCCCATATGAAGGAGCATGGAATTGAAGAGATTATCGTTCATGCCCCATACATTATTAATATTGGTAATTCTACAAACCCAGCTACATTTGAATTAGGAGTTAATTTTTTACGTTCAGAAATTGAAAGAACACAAGCGATTGGAGCAAAGCAAATTGTTCTTCATCCTGGTGCACATGTTGGGGCAGGAGCAGATGTTGGAATTAAAACAATTATTCAAGGGTTAAATGAAGTGCTAGAGCAGAATCAAGAGGTACAAATTGCCCTTGAAACGATGGCAGGAAAAGGGTCAGAATGTGGTCGTACCTTTGATGAGCTAGCAAAAATAATTGATGGTGTAACACATAATCAACATTTATCAGTATGTTTTGATACATGTCATACACATGATGCTGGATATGATATTGTCGGAGATTTTGATGGAGTATTAAAAGAATTTGATTCAATTATTGGCATAGATAGAATAAAGGTTCTTCATATTAATGATAGTAAAAATCCAATGGGTGCGAGAAAGGATCGTCATGAAAACATTGGATTTGGTCATATCGGTTTTAAAGCTTTAAATCAAATCGTTCACCATCCTGCACTGATGGATGTCCCTAAAATTCTCGAGACACCATTTGTTGGTGAAGATAAAAAATATAAGAAACCACCATATAAGTTTGAAATAAACATGTTAAGGGAACAAACTTTTGAGGAAGATTTGCTTGAAAAGATTTTAAATCAGTAAGAGGTCAAGGTAGATTCAATAATAGAGGGCTGTCTAAATTTGACAGCCCTCTTCAAATTTCTGATATAAAATTTCATACTAGGTAAGTATATATCATGATTCTATTTGATAAACTTTTGAAAGATGGCATTCACTTCATTTGCAGTTTCAGGTGATGTAATGGCAGCTATTTGATTAAGTAATTGTTTTCGCTCAACATGATTGAATATATTTATATTCTGTCCATTTATAATACTTACAACCTTTGCAGCTTGTGTCCGATCAATGGCAACATTAAATTGCTTTGCGTACTGCAAAAGCTCTTCAACAGAAATGCTATTAAGCTTTTGATTGATTATTTTTTGAAATAAAATCATCTTTATTCAAACCTCCTCTCATACAATGTATGGAGGATTCATAGATGTGTGATTTTTTTTCTAAGTTTGTTTAATGAAAGTTTTTATAGTCAATTATTAGTAAAAAACAATTAAAGGTGAAAAAATTCCTAAAATGATATGACAAAATAAACAAATTTCTCTTTCGATGAATTATGAAGGATGAGGAAGTTTACAGTTAAATTTTAAAAGGCTTGAATTATTTCTTTACATATAATTTGATTTCCAGTATAATTCTTATGTTAAAGTATTGTAGATATATTTTATGTAAATCGGAACGATTCTTAATTTAAAGGATGAAATAAATTGAAAAAACCAATTATTGAAGTTAAACATTTACATTTCACATATGAAAGGCAAAGAGTGTTAGAAGATATTACGTTATCAATAAATGAAGGAGATTTTCTTGGCCTTGTAGGACCAAACGGATCTGGTAAAACGACACTTCTTAAATGTATTTTAGGTTTATTGAAACCAGAAGCTGGCAGTATTAAGCTGTTTGGCCAACCAATTCAGAAATTTAAGGAGTGGCATGAGGTAGGCTTTGTGTCACAAAAGGCAAATAGCTTCAATACTGGTTTTCCAGCATCCGTTTTTGAGGTTGTTTCTAGCGGTTTAACCTCAAAGCTTGGGTTATTTAAGTTTATGACGAAACAAGACCGGATTAAAGTCATTGAAGCGATAGAGGCCGTTGGCTTAAGCGAGTTTAAAAGAAGGAATATTGGAGAATTATCTGGCGGACAGCAACAACGTGCCTTTATAGCACGTGCGATTGTTAGCAATCCAAAACTTCTCATCTTAGACGAGCCTACCGTAGGAGTTGATGCACAAACAGTGCAAAGCTTCTATGAAATGCTTATGCATTTGAACCGAAACTTAGGAATTACGTTGTTATTAGTAACTCATGATATTGGAACAATTACTGATAAAGTCTCACATGTGGCATGTATAAATAAACATTTACATTTTCACGGTAAATCGAATGAATTTGAATCATTAAAAGAAGAAGAAATGTCTGATTATTACGGGCACACATTACGTGTGCTAACACATAATCACTCCCATTAATGGAGGAAGTAAAAAAATGATTAGTAGTATTTTTGAGTATGAATTTTTACAAAATGCATTTGTTTCAGGAATGTTAATAGGAATCATCGCTCCGCTGTTAGGAGTTTTTATTGTTGTAAGAAGAATGTCATTGATTGCAGATGCATTAAGTCATGTAACATTAGCAGGTATTGCTGCTAGTCTGCTTCTCGAGAAGAAAGTTATGGCCTTTACAGGGTTGAATCCTATTTACTTTGGTATGGCCTTTTCTGTTATAGGTTCTTTATTTATTGAAAAGCTAAGAACTGTTTATAAACATTATCAAGAGCTCGCAATTCCGATTATTTTATCTAGTGGTGTTGGAATTAGTGTTATTTTTATTTCATTGGCAGACGGCTTTAATACAGATTTATTTAGTTATTTATTTGGAAGTGTTAGTGCTGTTAGTCGAACAGATTTATTTGTTATCATTATTGTTGCAATAACAGTTATTACAATTATATTTTTCCTATATAAGGAACTATTTTTATTATCATTTGATGAAGAGCATGCTTCTGCATCAGGAATTCATGCAAAATGGATTCATTTTATTTTTATATTAATTGTAGCACTTGTTATTGCAGCATCAATGAGAATTGTTGGTATTCTTCTCGTGTCATCGTTAATGACACTACCTGTAGCAGCAAGTATTAGAATTGCTAAAGGTTTTAAACAAACAATTTTCTTTTCTGTACTATTTGGTGAGTTATCTGTTATTATTGGATTATTCCTAGCATATTATTTAGATTTAGCTCCAGGTGGTACAATTGTTGTATTGTCTGTTATCATATTAATATTAGCGATTTTATGGACAAAAATAACAAAGGGGAAAGTTTCATGAACGTTCAAGAAGCTCTCGACTTACTAAAAGAAAAAGGATATAAATATACAAATAAAAGAGAGGAAATGCTTCAACTATTTGCAGATCATGACAAATATTTGACAGCAAAAGATGTGTTAGAATCAATGAAGGATGACTATCCTGGGTTAAGTTTTGATACTATATATCGCAATTTATCTTTGTTTGCAGATTTAGGTATTTTTGAAATGACTGAATTATCAGGGGAAAAACACTTTCGATTCTCATGTGATACGAAGCATCATCACCATCATTTTATTTGTTTACAATGTGGGAAAACGAAAGAAATTCCAGGTTGTCCAATGACAAACTATGCTCAAAATTTAACAGGGTATGACATAAGTGGCCATAAATTCGAAATATATGGAAAATGCCCACAATGTCATTAAAATTAAAAGCCTCTGACACTTATGTCAGGGCTTTTTTACGGTTTTTTATAACACTTTTACATCAGACCAATGATTAACCCATTTTTTTGCCTCAAGCCAATTATTAACGCGGATAACGCCTTTAGGAATAGGATCTTGATTATAAGGGGTATTAAATAAAATAACAGGAATATCATGCTCTTCACTTATCATACACGCATTATCATGCTTGTCCTCAAAAAAGATCGAAATTTCATTTTGTTTAACAGCCTCAAGTTTATTATGGTGACCTATTAATTCTATGTGATGATAATATATTTCATTTTCTTTGAACCAGTTATAGGTTATATCCAATAAGTGCTCTCTCCGTGCACTAATAAAGTATAGTTGATGTTGTAGCTTCCATTCATCTAACACTTCTTTGGCATATGGTGCAAGTGGTGCCTCTTTATAAATAATTGGCTCAAATTCATCCATCCATTTCCAAAAGCCTTGTTCTGAAATATTTAACACTTTTGTTAAATCATATTCTGTTAAGTCATTGTAAGTTAATGATTTTTTAAATGATTTATTTAAATAAGGTACAAACGTTTTTGGGTCTGTAACAGTTCCGTCAATATCAATTCCTAGTCGTAGCATCATGTACTCTCCTTTGAAGTTAACTACTATTAGTGTACCATATAGACTTTTTATTGAGCAGAAAAGTTTTACAGTTATAGTTCTTTTATTAAAGCTCATAATAGTAATGCTCCTTTATTTTAGAAAGGAAGGGATATGAATGCCAGACAATAATAAAATGGACATTCCTGAACGAGATCGGTACAGTAATTCCGAGTATAAAGGAATTACACCACTTGATCGTGAAATTGTGAGTGATGTACAAACTGGTTCTGCTATAAATTATTCAGAGCCAGTAAATAATAACAATCCAAGAACTACAACAAATACAGATACAGAAACAGCTGCAGAAATTGCAGCACCAGTTAATTTAAGAAGAGAAGTAATAAGAGGTAGGGAAACAGATGGGCGTTTAGATGACGGTAGAGCAGTTGAAGGAAGAGGTTTAGGGATACTTGCCTTAGCTTTATCGATTATCTCTCTCTTTTTTCTACCGGTTATATTAGGAGCAGCGGGGATTATTGTCGGTTTCATTGCAAGAAGAAGAGGAGCAACGGCTACAGGAGCATGGGCTATTGGTATAGGGATTGTTTCAATAATTTTAGGTATTTTTATCATGCCATTTTTCTAAATGGTACGTTAAAAATAAATCAAGGGATTGGCCATTTGGTCAATCCCTTCATTAAGAATTATGCTTTTTCTGCTGCTAATTTTGCAAAATGCTCTTCAGCAATTAAATCAATTTCCTTTTTCAACTCTTCAACCATTGTTTCTTCAGGAACTTTACGTACAATTTTTCCCTTTCGGAATAATAAACCTTCTCCACGTGCCCCAGCAATTCCAATATCTGCTTCACGAGCTTCTCCGGGACCATTTACAGCACATCCAAGTACAGCAACTTTTATTGGTGCTTTTATTTTTGAAATATATTCCTCAACTTCATTTGCAATACTGATTAAGTCAATTTCAATTCGACCACATGTAGGGCAAGAAATTAAAGTTGCAGCATTTGCTGCTAACCCAAATGATTTTAATAATTCACGAGCAACTTTAACTTCTTCTACAGGATCAGCACTTAAAGATACGCGTAATGTATTTCCGATACCCTTATTGAGAATAACACCTAATCCTGCTGCACTTTTTACTGTTCCTGCAAATAAAGTTCCAGATTCAGTAATACCTAAATGTAAAGGATAGTCAAACGCACGAGCTGCTTTTTCATATGCTTCAATAGCCAAGTTAACATCTGAGGCTTTCATTGATACGATAATATCATGGAAGTCTAAGTCCTCAAGAATTTTTATATGATGGAGGGCACTTTCTACCATTCCGTCAGCTGTAGGGTAACCATATTTTTCTAAAATTCTTTTCTCTAATGAGCCGGCATTTACCCCAATTCTAATTGGAATACCACGTTCTTTTGCAGCTTTAACAACGGCTTCAACCTTTTCTTTTCTTCCAATATTACCAGGGTTAATTCTAATTTTATCTGCTCCACCTTCAATAGCTTTAAGGGCAAGCTTATAATCAAAATGAATATCTACTACAAGTGGAATATTAATTCGTTTTTTTATTTCAGCAATCGCATTAGCGGCACGTTCATCAGGACAGGCAACGCGAACGATTTGACATCCAGCTTCTTCTAACCGATTTATTTCAGCAACTGTTGCATCAACGTCATGTGTTTTTGTAGTTGTCATACTTTGAATAACAACTTCATTATTCCCACCGATGGTTAAGTTTCCCACCTTTACTGGGCGTGTTTTAGTACGATGTATGATTTCACTCACGTGTAATCGCTCCTTAAAAATAAATATAATTCGAACCAACTATATATAATGATACGATTTTTTTGTCTATATTACTAGTAATTGTGCTTTCCATCACTCATTGTACTAGTGAGTATTCGAAAAAACAAGAATGAATTATTCGCTATAATCAGGGAAACGATAGGTTTTTCCAATAATAATGGATTCTGCCTTCACATTGTCATTTAATGTTTCAAAGTCATTTATAATTTTTTCAATCGAAGTTGGAAGACCACCATGATATTTCTCTATAATTGATAGAACAGTTTCACCTTGTTTTATTTTCATTTCATAATAAGGAATTGTTGTTTTTTGAACAATTTCTTCATCTTGTTTGGAAGCTTCTATATTAGTAATGCTAACTACAGGTAAAGTGCCAACTTTAATATCATAATAAATGATATAACATAGGAAAATCGCGATTAAAAACAATGATAGTCGTTTCATCATCGTTCCTCCAATAAAAAATAATAATAGCTTATTACCTTATATATATGGCTTGTCTTAATTATTATGATCGCTGTGTAAAAAATAGTGAAGTAGAACTACCTTCATAGGGGAATCTTAAGGATCCTTTTATTTATTAAGTAGGAAAATCTAATGTAAGTTATCGAGAATTAACTAATATTTTTTAAAATGTAAATGGAACATTACCAAAGGATAAGAATTATCAGCAGGATTTGTAATAGTATTACAAGAAATGTTAATTAGATTACAGAAAATTCCTAGAACTTGGGGAGATTAGATGCTTAAATTAATCTAACCTACAATTAGATTTTAGTTTGACTGAGTAATCCAAAGAAGAAAGTAATGGAATAGTTTGTCCTGATAAAAAACGAGTAAAAGGACTGTTCAGTATCAAAATAACTGATCAGCCCATTTTAGACAACTATTTTATTGAAGTGCTTTAGTAGTAGGCGGTATTTCTTTTAATGACAAGAAAAGCACAATGATATTTACAAACCAATTAAGTAAAAATCCGCTTGGCACGGAAATTTGTAAACAGTCCATAATAAAGAAAAAAGCTGTCGCTAGTGTTGTTGCATATGCTGATACAATCCAAATTTGTTTAAAATTAAGCTGACGTTGCAAGCTGTTTTTAAACATTAATCCAAACAATGCTAATAAGGTTACTTCTAAAAATTTAAAGAAAGCACCAAATAAAAACATAAAGACGATAAATACAGTATTAACAATAGGAAGAATTTGATTTAAGCCTTCAGAAAAATTAATTATATCCTCATTTGTTAGTGTCATATTTAATAAACGATATTCGTAGGATTGAACTTGACCTGCAGCGGCAATTACAAACCGATCCTTTAAAATGCCAATCGCATTCTCCATTTCTTCGAGTTCCTCAACTCCATTTGTTCCTGTATCATCTAACACAATAATAAAATCATCGTGCCTAATTTCTAATGGGGTATCAGAATCAGCTGAAAGCTCTCCATCTTTTATTGAAAAAGCAGGTAATTCATTTTTAATTGTCTCATGAAACCCTTTCAATCCATTAGATATTTCGGTACCGAAATAATACGCTGAAGGAATTGTACTAACT
>NZ_CADEPK010000110.1 GCF_902829255.1 Metabacillus niabensis
GAATGAAATTGATGACGGTATTAAATAATCCAATTGCTGCTGCATAACTGAATTGATTTGAAATAATCCCAATTTTGTACACGTATGTTTCAATAACCTCTGAAACCGGTAAATTCAACGGATTTTGCATTAAAAAGATTTTCTCAAATCCTGTGCTTATAATAGATCCCATATTAAGGATAAGTAGGATAATAATCGTTGGGATGATCGCCGGTATTTCTACATTACGAATAATTTGCCATCTATTCGCTCCATCTATCTTCGCAGAATCATATAACTGCGGATCAACACTTGATAGTGCAGCTAAATAAATAATACTGTTCCAGCCGACATGCTGCCATATATCTGATAAGACATAAACTGGAACAAAAGTAGATGGTGATGCTAATAAATTCAAATCCTTAAACCCAAGCGCATTCAATAAATGACCAATAATCCCGGTATTCGGAGAAAGTAAAACATTTAATAATCCAACAACAACAACGATTGAAATAAAATGCGGCAAATACACTGTTGTTTGTAGAATCCGTTTTCCCTTCCTCCATTTAATTTGATTAATCAGTAATGCTAAAATAATCGGAGCAGGAAATCCTAAAATAATTGTACTCAAGCTAATAAAAAGCGTATTACTTAACAAATCCGTAAACATATGACTTTCAATGAATTGCTGGAAATATTTTAATCCTACCCATTCTCCCCCAGTTAATCCTTTTGTAAAGTCATATTCCCTAAAGGCTAATTGAACACCATACATAGGAATATAGTTAAAAATAATCACGATGATTATCGCTGGAAGAATCATTAGCCATAATTGATAATCTCGTTTAAATGTATTAAAAATTGTCGGCTTTTTTTCAATTGTCATGCTCGGAGCATGATTTGCTTTTTTTGTTTGAGAGTTTAACAAGGTCATTTAGGATCATCTCCTTTCATAAACGATGAAGGAAGGAGTATACCCCTCCAGACTCAAAAAGCCATTTTTTAGAGGGGCTTATCTCCTATTCAACATCCTCACGGTTAAATTACTTATTCTTCATATATTCATCGTAATATTTTTGAATAATCTCTGTATTTTTTTCAATCCCAATTTTCTTGAGCTCCTTCACATAACCATCCCATTGCTCTTCAATACCACCTTTTGTAATCCACTCAGAATATTTAGCCATTGCTAAATTCATTACTTCTGTATTTGTTAAGCTAAGAGCATTATTATCCTCATCGGTATATTTAAAGAACATACGAGGTAGGACATCCTTTTCCTTATCGATTGAATTAAATGCAACCTCTAATGGCTTCGTTTGCTCCCCTACAGATTGCATGTCAGTGCCAAGTGTTAAATTTAGTGAATCTGAAATATACATTGGTCCATTATCCGCCCATGTTGTCGTCCACTTCCAAGTACCTGGGTCCATGCTTTCATCCTGTGGAGGCAAGACAGAATAAGAACCATCTTCATTTTCAGCTATATTCGTTCCTAATGAACCAAATAAAACTTGCATACTTACTGTCGGGTCATAGAGTTCATTAATAAATTTCATTGCTGCTTCTTTATTTTTACTTGTCGAGGACATTTGAATAAAATTCACTCCGTAGTTGAGCATATTATAATCATAGCTCCAGGATGCTTCTTCTGTTGAGTCAGCAGAAGCCTTTAACGGTGCCATTGATTCATATTGTGGTGCTAATGTGTTACCAAATCGATCCGTCACTTCCCAGCCATATGTATAACCGACTTTAGCTGTTTCTCCATCCCCACGGGCCACTGATTGATATTTTGTATAGTCTTGAGTAAACACTTCTTTATTTATTAAACCTGCTTCCCAACATTTATTTAAGAAAGAAACAACCTCTTTATATCGCTCATCAATGAGGAAGTTTTTCACATTACCATCCTCTAAAAATACACCATCACCACTAGCGTCTGTTAATGTAATTCCAAGGCTCCCAAGTAATACGGTAGGTTGGAATTGACCAAATCCTAATGTACCCGTTGGAGAAAAGTCCATCGGAATTTCATCATTTGGATCGCCATTCCCATTTGCATCCTCTTCTTTAAATGCTACAAGCACATCATATAATTCATCCCAATTTGTTGGCATCTCTAATCCAAGATTATCTAACCATTGTTTATTAATAAATTGTCTAGTTGAAGTTTCCGGCCAGAAACGTTGATATTTCGGTAAACCAAAAATCTCTCCATCCTTTTGCGTTGAAAGCGCTTTTAATTCTGGTTTCTCCTCAAACATCTTTTTAACATTCGGCGCATGCTCATCTATTAATTCTGTCATATCTTGGAATAGCCCTGTAAATTTCACAAAGTCAGCATCCGTAATTGCATTGGGACCGACAATTAAATCAGGCACATCCCCAGCAGCTAGCATTGTTCCTTTTTTTTGGTCCCAATCCGCTGTAACCTCTTCCCATTTAATTTCTACACCGGCTCTTTCTTCTGCCTCTTGGAGCCACTCCATTTTATCAAGCTCCTGTGTTAAAGGGTGTTTCGTAATAAGTGCTTTTAATACAACCTTACCATCATCAGTTTTTTCAACAGTTTCAGCATTATTGTTACAACCAGCTAACGCTAGAGCAGAACATAGAAAAACGCTGAAGGCAATCTTCGAAATTCTTTTCATCCTACACTCCCCTTTTACTCTACTTTTCTATCGAAATAGTTATTATGCAACCCCTTACAATTACATGCAAAATAACTACTCCTCCCAAAAACATCTCCCTTTGAGCAAATTGCTTGACATTTCATAATTTTCATTTAACTCTCTGTTAAATCCTATATTACGCTACTGCTTGTATTGAAGAGAATTCACAATTCCTTAGAAAACATATCTTTTTTTTGTATTTTTCTATTTTTACTGTACTTAACTGCAAAAGTTCATTTTATTTAAAACTCAATCATAAAATACTAAAATATCTATTTAACTGCTTTCACAAACGCTTTAATTTCAAGATTTTGTTCAGGCATTCCTTCTTTATAAAAATAGTAAAATTTAATCAAATTTAATAAAAAAAAATATACACCATCATCTGAAGACAGCGCATATCCTTTTGTTAGACTTTCTAGGTTTTTGTCATTG
>NZ_CADEPK010000111.1 GCF_902829255.1 Metabacillus niabensis
TGTAATATATAAACATTATTTAAGGGGATGAAAAATAAAATGGAAACTTCAACTTCCACCTATTATATAGAACTAAACCGATGGGGGATTACAAATAATGGATCCTTCTCTATAAATAATTCTAAAGGGATTAATGATGCGCTTATGTGGGCAAGTCAGAATGGTTTTACAAAAGTTATATTTCCACATGGAACTTATGTAATAAATGAAACTACTCCTATTGAACCCGCCAGTAATATGACAATTGATTTAAATGGTTCAACTTTAAAAATAAATGAAAACGGATTAAGTAACTATTCTATTATTTGTTATAAAAAAAATCAGAAGTATTCCACTATAAATAACGGCATAATTATGGGTGATAAAGACCAACACAATTATTCATCTGGTGGAAGCCATGAAGGAGGCCATGGGATTGAAATCGGGACAATTAATCCACCTTCAAATGGTGGAAATAATACAAAATATGTAAGATTAACCAATTTAGAGATACTTAATTGCACTGGAGATGCAATAATTTTAAATAGTACTTTCGGTCAAATTTCACCTCCCCCATCCTTAATAGCTAAATCCTGGGAGCAAGGAAGTATAAGTCCATCTAACGGTTCTTTCATAGTTACCAAGGAAAAGATTAGATCTACATTAGTGATTGATTTGACACAAACCGAAATAGTAAAATATGGTTATTTCGGATTATATGGGAATGGATTTGGAAATCTTGGAGCAGATATTGTTTGTGACTTTTACGATGTTATTTTTTATAGCAAAGACAACACATTTCATTCTTCTAAACAAAAAGTTCAATTTTTCGATGAAGTTGAAGTTCCATTAGGTGCAGCATTTGCCAGGGTAGTACTTCACCAAACGACAATCCCTGATCCGAATAAATGTTTAATTAATATAAGAGTAGCTACATTTCCACAACAAACTTTTATTGAAAGATGTAACCTCCATCATTGTAGGCGACAAGGAATCAGTTTATGTGGTACAAAACAAAGCTATATACGAGAGAATCATATACATCATATAGGAGGAACTTCACCACAATCAGGAATAGATATTGAAGATGGCTATGATTTAAACCAAAATATTTACATCGAAAGCAATCAGTTTCACAATAATTCATCATACGATATTTTAGTAGTAAATGGAAAATCAATTCATATTACTAAAAATCAACTTACAAACACTGTTAAAGAAGGAGTTTCCTTATCGATAAACGG
>NZ_CADEPK010000112.1 GCF_902829255.1 Metabacillus niabensis
GTTTAGTTATGCCTATGAAGGGGATAATTGGAATTTATTGAAGAAACCAATCAGTATTGCCCATCTTTCTGATGAAGGGAATGGCTTTACAGGGAATTTTGTAGGAATATGTGTCCAAGACTTACAAGGAACGAAGCTGCATGCTGATTTTGATTATTTTCATTATCGTCCAATAAATAATAATCTAGAAGGTGATATGAAATGAAAACTATAACAGAAAACTGGGCCCAGCGTATGGTAGATTCAGTAATAGCACGGAGACCATTGCTTTCAAAAGGAATTTATCAAGATAAATGGTCATATGATTATGGGGTTGTTCTTAAAGGTACGGAATTAGTATGGAGAAAAACAGGTGATGCTAAGTATTTTGACTATATAAAGAAAAATATGGATGCGTTTGTTAGTGAGGATGGTAATATACGAGAATATGATATCGAAGCATTTAATATTGATCATATCAATAACGGGAAGGTGTTATTAACACTATATAAGGAAACAGGTGAACAAAAATATAAAAAAGCAATTGATCTTTTACGGACGCAATTACAATATCACCCACGGACAGCTGAAGGGGCGTTTTGGCATAAGAAGGTATATCCATACCAAATTTGGCTTGACGGCCTATATATGGGGGCTCCATTCTATGCGGAATATGTAAAGGAATTCGGTGATGAAGATGAATTTGATGATATTGTGAAGCAATTTATCCTTTGTGTGAAAAATACAAAGGATGAAGAAACAGGTCTTCTCTATCATGCGTTCGATGAAAAAAGGGTTCAACCTTGGTGTCATCCTGAGACAGGTCACTCAGAAAACTTTTGGGGACGTTCGATGGGCTGGTTTGCCATGGCATTAGTCGATACAATTCCTCTCCTCCCTGATGGACATCAAGGTAAACAATTATTACAAGGATATTTAAATGACATCCTCAAGGCGCTCATGGATGTACAGGATAAGGACACAGGTGTATGGTATCAGGTATTAAATAAAGGGGATCGCAAAGGAAACTATTTAGAGGCGTCTGCTTCCTGTATGATTTTGTATGCGATTGCAAAAGGTGTGCGTTTAGGCTATTTAGCAAGAGAATGGCAGGATGTAGCCAAAACTGTCTATCGTGGAATATTGACTGAATTTATAACCGTAACAAAGGATGGCTATGTCAATCTTAATCAAGTATGCCAGGTCGCAGGACTTGGTGGTCCGGATAATCGTGATGGCACGTTTGAATACTACATTAGCGAGCCGATCATTACAAATGATTTAAAAGGGGTAGGAGCGTTTATTTTAGCTGCTGCAGAAATTGAAAACTAATCGGCGAAAGGGGATTGGAACATGGTTTCAACAGTAACGTCAAGCGTGTATGATATTAAACAATTTGGTGCAGTCTGTGATGGTTTGACTGTTAATACAAAAGCTATTGCCCAGGCAATTGAAGCATGCTTTAAAGGTGGTGGAGGTTCAGTCTATGTGCCTGCAGGGAGATTTCTAACAGGTGCTGTCATTTTAAAAAGCAATGTGAATTTATATCTTGAAGCAGGAGCAGTTCTTATTTTTTCCGAGGATGTGAATGAGTATCCTGTCGTCCAATCACGCTGGGAAGGAGTTAAAAGAGATGTGTATGCATCTTGTATTTATGCAGAGAATAGTGAAAATATCTCCATTACAGGACATGGAACGTTGGATGGTCAAGGCTCGTTTTGGTGGGAACTGTTCCGGAATAAAGAAAATGAGTATCCAAGACCGAAGCTAGTAAGCTTTGATTCTTGTAAACACGCAACCATTTCTGGAATAAAAATGATTAATTCCCCAAGTTGGACTGTGAATCCGATTTGCTGTGAAGATGTGACGATTCACAATATAACAATTGTCAATCCGAGTGATTCTCCTAATACAGATGGAATTGACCCAGAGTCATGTCGAAATGTTCGCATTTCTGATTGTCATATTGATGTTGGTGATGATTGTATTGCAATTAAAGCGGGAACAGAGGATACGGTTGAACGAGTAGCATGTGAGAATATTACGATTACGAACTGCACGATGATTCATGGACATGGTGGAGTTGTATTAGGGAGTGAGATGAGCGGTGATATCCGCAATGTTACAGTAACAAACTGTGTATTTGAAGGAACAGATCGTGGAATCCGCCTGAAATCAAGAAGGGGACGTGGCGGAATTGTCGAGGATATTCGCGTTAGCAATATTGTGATGAACGGTGTCATTTGTCCTTTTATCGCAAATCTTTATTATTTCTGCGGTCCACGTGGAAAAGAAAAATATGTTTGGGATAAAAATCCGTACCCAATTACAGAGGAAACACCACGTTTCCGGAGAATTCATTTTTCAAACATTACAGCAAGAGAAGTGAGTGCTGCAGCAGGATTTCTCTATGGCCTAGCTGAAATGTATGTGGAGGATGTCACTTTTGAGCATGTCTCTGTAGCAATGGCAGAGGATGCTGAGCCTGGATTGCCTGCGATGATGTCTGAGCTTGAGCCAATGAAGCAGCGTGGCTTTTACTGTGGAAATGTATCAGATATCGGATTTTACAATGTGACTGTTAGCAATCATGAAGGTCCTGCCTTTTACGTGGAGAATGGCCGTGATATTGAATTTAGTAAGTGTAAATCAAAGCAGCCGAAAACAAAAGACAAAATGATTGTCTTAAAGAACGTTACCGTGTCTGAGCA
>NZ_CADEPK010000113.1 GCF_902829255.1 Metabacillus niabensis
GGCATTTATAAAGTTTATGTTTTTTAGAACTACTATAAAATTTTCTATCGATATAAAAAGGGTTAACACTCAATAATTTTTGAGTTGTGTAACCCTTTTACATATCAATTTTATTGAATTCTAAGCTTTATTTCCTCCGATTTAAAGCCGAGAGATGTTGAAAGGTCAACAGTATCTACACTAATCGTCATATATTCATATTTTGCAAATACATCTTTATCAATTTCAGCTAATGAAAATTGCAGTACATTTCCAGTATTTTCTGTTGTTACATTATAAAGCTCCCAATCCTCCTTGGCAGGTTCATTTTCCTCATGATGAAAGCTTAAATTTAATCGATAGGCAACATTTGCTTTTTTGGTAATTTCAAAGAATAGATTTGCAACATTATATTCAGTAAGAACCGGTAATTGGAGAAGGCGAGAGCGCTCAACCTTTAAGCCACTTTCTCTTTCAATAAATTCAATTAACTCGTTATTTTCTAAAACATTGGATAGTTGTTGATTTTCGTGCTCTGTCCGTACGTAAAAAGCCTCATTAGTAAAGACATTCTTCATATCCATTTCCTTTGTCGCACCAAATAACAAAACATAGTCATCTGCAAAAATTTCCTGTGGATACAATGCATGATCGCTTTCATTATAATTCCAAAAAGCATCCCAACGTGTAGCTTCTAAAGCTAAACCTCTAAGCTCGCTCCACTTTGAAAAGGGTAGATGATGCGAAGGGAAATAATGATAGGCAAAATGATGACCATATTCATGTGTAAGAGTTTCGGTATAATCAGCTGGCTCTGTATATTTATCCCCTTGATAGAGAGTAATCGTATTCGTCAACGCACTGTAGCTTCCTTTCGTTAGAGAAGATGAATGTGCTCCACCGTCAATAACAATTCCATTCAATAAAGAAAACTCATCACCGTGCTTATTTTCTACGAATTCCTTATATAATTCTACTAATTTTGCTTTATCCCATTCTTCGGAACAACTAATGAACCGAATTCCTTCTGGGGTCGTATAGGATGCGTAGAAATTTACTGGAAGTCCATTCGAACTAAAGCTTGCTAGAAAAGGAAATGTAAATAGTAATATAATAAAAAATTGTCGTAATTTTAACATAGCTGTCACTTCCTTCTCTACATTGTATCATGATACAAATAATACGTAATTGGTATCTTTTGTTTATATCATAAGG
>NZ_CADEPK010000114.1 GCF_902829255.1 Metabacillus niabensis
CTCTCCCACGCATCCCGCAGGAGTCTCGCACTTACGCTCCAATCAACCTTAATAAAGTTTGCACAAAAAACCGACCTCTTCGTAAAGAGTCTTTTCTTTATAGTTTTTTGCAATAAGCAATGTTCGGATTTCATTAGAAATATTTTCGTTATGTCCCACCCTCTTATAAAAAGTTATTCTAAATGAAAGAATCATTTATTGTATTTAATAATCTTCGAGTATTTTCCAATGGATGATCCGCTAAGCTTATTTCTGAGATAACAGCTACACCATTTCCGCCATTTTCTATTACTGGAGCTGCATTTTCTGAAGTTATTCCCCCAATCCCGACAATTGGAATCTCGATGCCTATACGTCGTAATTCTTTAATAAGAGTTGTTCCTTGAGCTTTCTTAGCATCTTCCTTAGTCGTTGTCGTGTAAATTGGTCCGATTCCTAAGTAATCCGCTCCATCCGCAATCGCAGAATGAACCTCCTCTAGATTGTGAGTTGAAACACCGAGAATCTTATCACCAATTCTTTTTCTAACTTCCTTTACAGAACCATCGTCTTGTCCAATATGAACTCCGTCAGCATCAAGGGCTAAAGCTAATTCAATATCATCATTAACGATAAATGGGATCTTCTGACTAATACAAATGGATTTTAATTGCTTTGCAAATTGATATTTTTCTTCTCCCGCCATTGAATCTGTTCCCTTTTCCCTAAACTGAAAAATAGATATTCCACCTTCAATCGCTTGTTGAAGGACAAGTTCAGGTTCAATACGGCAATTATTGCTCCCCATAATGAAATATAGTTTTAGTAAGCTTTGCATTTGTTCTTTTGAAATTCTTGGCAATTCAATTGCCCCCTCTTTGTCTTCTTTGATATGCCCAATGATTTGTCGGCCCGTGTCCATTACCTAATTTCAAATCATCTTCAATTGCTGCCTGGATAAAGCTTTTTGCTGTTTGAACAGCATGTTTAACTGATTGTCCTTTTGCCATTTCTGCTGTTATTGCTGCGGCAAATGTGCAGCCTGTCCCATGGGTATTTTTCGTGCTTTTTCGTTGTCCTTTAAAAAAGCTAACATTTACTCCATCATATAAGATATCAACTAATTCTTCCTCATTACCATGTCCACCTTTCAAGACGACATGCTTTGCTCCAAGCTGATGCAATCTTTTAGCTGCTTCTACCCGATCATCAATCGAATGAATACTCATATCCGTTAACACTTCTGCTTCAGGGATATTTGGTGTCACAACCATAGCTAGAGGTAATAAATATTCTTTCAGTGCTTGAACCGCTTCATCTTGTAGTAATGACGCTCCACCCTTTGCAATCATTACAGGATCAACAATAATATTTTCCCATTTGAATTTAATGATGCACTCAGAAACAGCCTGAATGATATCTGCGCTAAACAGCATACCGGTTTTTATCGCATCCACCCCTAAATCCGTACCAATTGCTTCGATTTGTTCGACAATTGCCTCAGTTGACAGCGGGTACACGCCATGAACCCCAAGTGTGTTCTGCGCTGTAATAGCTGTAATAGCAGACATACCGAAAACGTCTAGTTCCTGGAAGGTTTTAATATCAGCTTGAATGCCCGCACCACCACCGCTGTCTGAACCTGCTATTGTTAATGCTCTGCCTATCATTGTATCTCCACTCCTTACATGCCTTTTACAGTTTTTCGATTTTAATATGACCTTGAATTTCTTCCGCTGAAATAGTTGCTAAACGATTTAAAAGCTCGATTTGAAAGCTACCTGGTCCATCACTTGCTTTATTGCTTGCTGCAATTTCTGCTGCTATCCCATAGATTGAAAGTGCTGAAATAGATGCTAGCAAAACGTTCTTTTCTACAGCAGTAAATGCCCCAATAATTGAGCTTAGTAAACAACCTGATCCGGTTACTTTTGTCAAAATTGGATGGCCGTTATGCACGACATAAGTTGTTTCACCATCTGTAATGACATCATCTTTTCCAGTAATGATGACAGTCGTCTTAAGCATTTTGGCTGCCTTTTGCGCAAGCTCAACAGTATTACCTGCTTCTTTCCCTGCATCAACGCCTTTAATTGTCTGTGCCTCACCAATCACATTGGCGATCTCGGCCGAGTTACCTCTTAAAATTGAAATTGATAGCTCATCGATTATTTTCCTAGAGGTTTCCGTACGGTATGGAGTCGCTCCTGCCCCAACAGGATCAAAAATGACAGGTACACCATGGTCATTTGCTGATTTTCCAGCAATGATCATTGCCTCAATTTCATCAGAAGTAAGTGTCCCAATATTTAATACAAGTGCACCCGAAATCTTAGCCATATCTGCAACCTCTTCTTTTGCATATGCCATTACCGGTGATGCTCCTAATGCTAAAAGACCATTTGCTGTGAAATTTGTTACAACAACATTCGTAATATTGTGTACAAGTGGGTTTTGTTGTTTTACTTTTTCCAACGTATTGATAATCTGTAACGTATCCATCATGTCCTCCTTAAAATTCTACGTTTCAAAGCTTGACTTACTTACTAGCTGCTATCCTTGTGTCATCATCTACTGACGCCAATTTGAGACTTTCAAAACTTTTCTTGCAATATTAATCGGGAAGTAAATCTCCTTATTTTTAAATTAGCGTAATCATCTTTTCCTTAACGTTTTCGTAAGTACAAGGCTTGCATCAATTTGACAATCGAGTCCTAAGAAACTACTAAATTACTTTTACCAGCACAGAAAAAAAGCTTATGTATACAAAAAGAGCACCCTGCTGGTACGCAAAGTGCTCATAGTTAACTAAACACATTCCCTACGCTGGCATTATCCAACAGGTTATCACGGTCAGTAACGGAATAGTTACAATCTCAGCCGGTATCCACCAGCACCCGAATGAATATGAAATTGATTTTAGTTTACTTAATTAAATAAAAAAATACAAGCATAAAATCTTGTAAAAAACATCCCAAAGCAGCTCGAGAATTTAAAATATCCCGTATTTTAGAGTGTTTTAAAGGCTTTAATCATTAGATTTAATCAGCAAAACCCATTCCGAATTAGAATGGGTTTTAACCGTTGGATTTATTTTTTAACGAACATGTAATTCGTTAGGATGTGCCCCTTTACGACGATTGCGATTCAATTGATTGATTTGTTCCATTTCATCACTTGATAACTCGAAATCAAATACTTGAAAATTCTCTTCGATACGTGATGGAGTAACAGACTTAGGGATAATGATCGTATTGTTTTGCAAGTGCCAACGCAACACAACTTGAGCTGGTGATTTACTATATGACTTAGCGATGTTTTGAATCACTTCATCCTGCAACACTTCACCACCTTGATCAAGCGGACTCCAAGCTTCAACAAAAATATTATGTTTTGCACAAAATTCCTTTAACTCATTTTGCGCAAGGTATGGATGACATTCAACCTGATTTAATACAGGTACAACTTCACATTCATTTAGAATCCGCTCTAAATGCTCGATTTCAAAGTTACAAACACCAATTGCTTTAAC
Source organism: Metabacillus niabensis (assembly GCF_902829255.1). Lineage (GTDB taxonomy): Bacteria > Bacillota > Bacilli > Bacillales > Bacillaceae > Metabacillus > Metabacillus niabensis. The sequence continues at coordinate 3,512 of NZ_CADEPK010000114.1, forward strand.
ACGACCATCATGATAAAGCTTTTCTAACGCCTTATATGTTTCAACATATTGGTCAAATTTAGGTGTTGGCCAGTGTATCAAGTATAAATCGACATAATCAAGTCCTAGTCTTTCTAAGCTTTCATCAAATGCTCGTAATGTGTTTTCATAGCCTTGATCCGAGTTCCAAACCTTTGTTGTGATAAATAAGTCTTCCCGAGGAACCGAGGATTGCGCGATCGCCTTTCCAACACCTTTTTCATTTTTATAAATCATTGCTGTATCAATGGAGCGGTAACCGACTTCCAATGCTTTTGCAACTGCCGCTGTTGCTTCCTCATCTCCTACCTGCCAAACTCCAAATCCGAGCTGTGGCATCTTTAAATCGTTATTAAGTGTGACATAATTCATTTTATGTATCTCCTTTTTAATGTATTTTTTACTAACCTTAAAGGAAATGATTCCAAAAGATTAGTTTACCGCTTATTTTGTAGCTTGAACCTTTAATGAAGCTTTTCGCACAAATCCATAATAGGATAAAAACGCTAAAAAGCTTGCTGAAAATATTATAATACCCATAGGAATCGCTGAATATTCTCCTGCTACACCTACCAACGGGGCGGTTAATGAGCCAAGTAAAAATGGCAATAAACCTAACAATGCAGATGCGCTACCAGCAATATGCCCCTGTGTCTCCATTGCTAAGGAAAAAGAAGTAGTTGAAATGATTCCAATGGATGAGACAAAAAAGAAAATCGGAATCGCAACAACAATTAGCGGTGCCTTCATCAATAGCGCTATTAGTAAAACAGCACTTGCTATGTTCGAAATCGTTAATCCAATCTTTAAGAAGGTCTTCTCAGGAATTATATCTGTTAAGCGGCCAACTAATTGCGTTCCAATAATTAGAGCGAAACCATTTATTCCAAATAAGAGACTAAATACTTGAGGTGTTACCCCATAAATATTTTGATAAACGAAAGGAATTCCTGACACATAGGCAAAGATACCCGCAATGATAAAACCTTGAGTAAGGGCATATCCTGCGAACTTTCGATCCTTTAATAAAGAACTAAAATTTTTAAATGTTTGCGAAATATTACTTTGGACACGTTTATGTTCAGGAAGTGTTTCTTCAAGTTTTAAGGTTACGAGTATAACGAGTAAAATTCCAATACATGCCAATACAAGAAACACTCCAGACCAATTTGTAAATGCAAGGACACCACCCCCCGCAATCGGTGCAACAATCGGTCCAAGGTTACCAACTAACATTAATAAAGCAAAAAATTTCGTCAGTTCTCTCCCACTATAAACGTCACGGACAATCGCACGCGAAATGACGAGTCCACCTGCAGCTGAAAACCCTTGGATAAAGCGAGCTGCAATAAAAATTGATATCGATGGAGCGAAAGCACAAATGACAGAAGTAACCAAATACAAAATAAGAAATATTTGCAATGGTTTCCGACGGCCTTGTACATCACTCATCGGCCCTATAATCAATTGTCCTAACCCTAATCCTAATAGGCACGACGTTAAGCTTATTTGTACTAATGATGCTGTTGTCCCATACTCCTTAACAATCGTGGGGAAAGAAGGTAAATACATATCAATTGTAAAGGGACCTAATAAAGCAAGTGATCCTAGGAGCAATGCAAGCTGCAAACGTCTCCTGCCTGTTATTTCATTCATCTTTTTCCTACCTTTCTAGTAAACTTACTATCATAAATTTTATGTATAGTCATGAATTAAAGTAAAAATCAAAAACAACTAAAATTTATTTAAATTTCAGGAAATCCTACCGTAAATTATCTAACATTTCATAGCATCCCCATTACAAATATACGAAACTTAATTGGATTTTAATAAGCTTGCTAAAGGTACTTGATGAAATAAATTAGATGTCCCCTGCTACGATTCGGTAACACAACTTCCACAATAACGATTGTATTCTTTCTCATACTAACTAATCAACAATTTTGATTCGAATCGGATTTATTATACGATGAAACTCTTTATTTCTATTCATAATCATTGTATTTATTCTTAAATGATCACCCATACTATCTTTGGATGAATGATGAATAGATGACATTTAGGAGGAAAGCAATAATGGGTGCTCAAAAAAATGTACTGTTTGTTGTCACTAACCATACGAAGATAACGAACGATCATAAAACAGGACTTTGGTTAGAAGAATTTGCAGTTCCTTATTTAGTTTTTAAAGATAAGGGATATAACGTAAAGGTAACGAGTATTGAAGGTGGTGAAGTTCCGCTTGACCCAAATAGTATTGAAGATAAACCTGAGTGGAAAGCGGCGGAAGATGAATTGAAGAATACCTCTAAATTAAGCAAGGATGATGCAGGACAATTTGATGCCATTTTCCTTCCGGGTGGTCATGGCACAATGTTTGATTTCCCTGAAAACGAAACATTGCTTTCCATTTTACAGCAATTTGCTGAAGAAGAAAAAGTAATTGGTTCTGTTTGCCACGGTCCAGCTGGTCTTGTAAATGTTACCTATAAAGACGGGACCCCTTTTGTAAAAGGAAAAACACTGACTGCTTTTACAGATGAGGAAGAAGTTGACATGCAGCTCGATATCCATATGCCCTTTCTGCTTGAAACAAAGCTACGTGAAAAAGGAGCAAATTTTGTTCAAGATGAAAAATGGTCAGACTTTTCCGTCCGTGATGGACAGTTAGTAACTGGACAAAATCCGCAATCAAGTCATAGTGCTGCACTAAAAGTCGTTGAAGCTTTAGAAACAGTTTAATTGATTTGGAGGTTCTTGACCTATGCCCTTTATTACAATAAAGGTACTTGAAGGAAAAACGATTGAGCAAAAACGGAGCCTTGTGCAAAAAATGAGCAAGGTTGTTGCCGAAACATTTGATGTTGAACAAGATAAAATCTTTATTTTCTTTGAAGATTTAAAAAAAGAGGATTATGGCAAGCAGGGAGACCTAGCTCTATATTTGGAAAATTCTTGATTCACCTTAGCTAGTAAAGCAGGTAAAGAAATATCATGTTTTATCTTTACCTGCTTCTTACAATCGAAAAAATTAAATTATGCATTAAAATATATTTAGCTTTACGCTAACAAATGATCAGTTCCTTTACAGTCTATCATTTGTTAGGATTATAAACTCTTCGGCATCCTTTGCTATAAGCTGGACACCAGCCTCCCAAAAGTCCGGTTTTGTAATGTCAACACCTAAATGCTTCATCGCTAAATCTTCAACCTTCATTGAGCCTGTATCACGTAGTAAAGCAATGTACTTTGCCTCAAAGCCCTCTGGATTTTTTAAGTATTCACTGTATACACCAAGACTGAATAAATAGCCAAATGTATAAGGGAAGTTATAAAATGGGACATCATCAATAAAGAAGTGAAGCTTGCTGCACCAGAAATGTGGGTGGTAGCTTGATAAACTATCACCATATGCTTCTTTTTGCGCATTAACCATCAGTTCATTGATTCGTTGCTCAGAAACGATTCCTTTTGAACGTTCTTCATAAAACGATTTTTCGAAAAGAAAGCGAGCATGAATATTTAAAAACATCGCCGTTGCGTTTTCTAATTTCGTGTTTAATAACGTGATTTTTTCTTCTGTCGTTTTTGCCTTTGCAATCGTTGCATTGCTAATGATTGTCTCAGCAAAGGTACTTGCCGTTTCCGCAACATTCATTGCATAATTTCGATTTAACGATGGTAAATCTCTCATCACATAGCTATGGAATGCATGGCCTAATTCATGAGCCAATGTACTAGTATCATTAGAAGAGCCTGTAAATGTCATAAATATCCGTGATTCCTCTGATTCAGGAAGCTCCTCACAATAGCCACCAGGACGTTTATTGGGACGATCCTCCGCTTCAACCCAGCGATTTTCCAATGCATGCTTCGCAAAGCTCGCAAGCTTCGGTCCAAAGCTAGCAAAGTTTTCAATCACAAAATCACATGCTTCATCATACGTATACCGTGGTGGTTTCACATCACCAAAGGCTATAGGGGCATCAACATCCTGCCAGCCTAATTTATCCATTCCTAAAATCTTAGCTTTTTGCTTCAATAAAGCGATAAACGGCTGTTTATGTTTGGACACCGCTTGCCACATCGCATTTAAAGTCTCCTCAGACATTCGGTTATATTCCAATGGCTCATCTAGGAAGTTTTCCCGGCCATGAGCCTTTTGCAAGGTGAGACGATAGCCATCTAAATGATTTAACGTATCAGCAAAAATTGGTGCATATTTTGTCCATGCTGCCTCCCAATTGTCAAACAGCTGCTTTCTCACTTCAGGGTCTGGGTCAGCGTACATACGATTCATTGCTTGCCCAACTGAATATTCCGTTCTGTTTCCTTCTTTATCGGTAAACGGAATAGTGATAATCGAAACGGTTGTATCATACAATTGACTCCATGCAGCTAAGCCATCCTTATTTAAATTAGTGATTAGCTTTTCTTCTTCCTCTGATAATAAACGTTTCCCATTATCACGAATTTCGTTTAATGCGAAAGCCACTTCTTTTAATTGCTCTTCCTCTAACAGAGTTTGCCATGCCTCATCCGAAATAGAGACGAGCTTCTTTGTGAAAATTGTTGAATAGGTTTCAACCTCACCTAATAAATCAATAATTTGCCCCATAACAACATTTGCGTGCTCATCATTTGTATAAGCATCATGCCACATTTGGACAAATGTTCTAGCTTGACCTAAACCCTTTTCAACGCTTTCTTCTTTATGTAAGATTTTTTTCAGTGGCTCTTGTGAATTATTTTTAGCAACATTCCACGATAGGATAAGTGTTTGATACTCTTTTATTTCTTCTTTAAGATTATGTAATTTTTCTTGCAGCTCTTGCGATTTGGTACCACCCGGAAAAATCGCATCTAAGTCCCATGTATCTGCATACTTCAATTGAATCACTCCTTTTCTACTACCATTTTAACCCTTTATTTTACGAAGGCAAATAATAAAGTATGACAAAGAAGTAACCCCCTATAAAACTTCTACTTCCTATTAAATCTCTGCAACGACTTACATATCTTAACTTTGAGTTTCCTTCATGTTTTATTTATCAGTTTCAGTCTTGAAGTTACCATTCAAATATTATCTTCAGGCAATCCCATATAACAATGGAACAATATGTAACATATTTTATATGAACTCCACACTACTTGTGACTCTTTTTTCAATATTCTCCTTTTAAAAATTAGAAAAATATCATTTTTTATACAACATGCCTAATAAAAAAACGGTTTTTTGTCAGTTTATACAATGACAGTTTTCAGAATATTTATTATTATGTAAACATTAGATACATTATACGTTAGAATTTCTAACATATAAAATAAGGAGGTTCATTATGACTAAAAAAATTGGAAAACCAGAAATTTTCTCTTTAGGCTTACAGCATGTACTCGCGATGTATGCCGGTGCGATTTTAGTTCCGCTTGTTGTTGGAGGTGCCCTGCAATTCACCCCCCAGCAAATCGCCTTTCTTGTCTCAATTGATTTGCTGACATGTGGAATTGCTACAATTCTACAATCGATGAAAGGGAAATATATCGGACTTGGACTTCCTGTCGTATTAGGAACTTCGTTTGTCGCGGTTTCCCCGATGATTATGGTCGGGACGAATTATGGGATTTCTGCGATTTACGGGTCAATTATAGCAGCAGGAATTTTCATTATCCTATTTTCGGGTTTGTTCGGAAAATTAATTAAGCTATTTCCACCTGTTGTAACAGGAACCGTTGTTAGCATTATCGGATTATCGCTCATTCCAACCGGAATAAAAAACATGGGCGGCGGTGCTTCAAGTTCTGACTTTGGTTCAGTAGAAAACCTCATTCTCTCATTTGGAGTTTTAACAGTCATTTTAGTGATGAATCGGTTTTTAAAAGGGTTTCTTCGTGCCATTTCTGTACTGACTGGGATTATCGTCGGAACAATTGCCGCTGCTTTCATGGGAAAAATAGATACAGAGGCAGTAGCAGATGCAAATTGGTTCCATATCCCAACACCTTTTCATTTCAGTACTCCTTCCTTTGAAATCGTGCCAATCTTAACGATGATTTTAGTCGGGATCGTTATTCTCGTCGAATCAACAGGAGCCTTTCTTGCACTTGCGAAAATGACTGACAGAGAATTAACTGAAAAAGAAATTACCCGTGGGTATAGAACGGAAGGAATTGCATTTACTCTTGGGGGAATTTTTAACGCCTTTCCTTATAGTACGTTCGCACAAAATGTTGGGCTCGTTCAATTATCAGGAATCAAAACAAGGTCTGTCACGATCGCTTGTGGTTTTATCTTAATCGGATTAGGGTTAGTACCGAAAATCGCAGCATTAGCAACCTTAATCCCAACTTCGGTTTTAGGAGGAGCAACAGTTATTATGTTTGGAATGGTTGTGTCATCTGGAATTAAGATGCTAAACGGTGTTGACTTTACAGATAACAACAATCTATTGATTATTGCTTGCTCGATTTCATTAGGTCTAGGTGCAACGGTTGTACCAGAGCTTTTCGCCGGCTTACCAGATACTCTTCGAATCATTGTTAGTGATGGGATTATTACAGGAAGCCTAACTGCCATTATCTTAAATATGATTTTTAATATGCGTCCAAAGCGTTCTATACAAGTGATACCTGATGTGACGTTAGAGGCGAAAGTAAAAAATTTATCGTAAATGGAGTTTGATGACATGTATACACTCGAAACATTAAATAGCTCTTCCTCTAAGCAATTCATCGAAATTGTCGAAGGGATATTCGAACATTCACCATGGATTGCTGAAAAAGCTGAAAAAGCAAAACCATTCACCTCCATAGAGCAGCTATTTCAGAAAATGGTTAGTATTGTCGAAAATTCTTCACTAGAAAAAAAGCTCAAGCTCATAAAAGCCCATCCTAATTTAGGAGAAAGAGTAGCAATGACGACAGATTCAATCAACGAACAAAAAGGTGCAGGATTACAAGATCTAACTCCTGAAGAATACAGCAACTTTATCAACTTAAATAAAAGGTACATGGAAAAGTTTGACTTCCCCTTCATCATTGCAGTTCGCGGTAAAAATAAGGAGCAAATTTACGACGCAATGAAAGCGAGAATCGATCACGAAATCGATCTTGAGTTTCAAACCGCGTTAAAGGAAATCTACAAAATTGCAAAGTTTCGTTTAGAAGAAAAAATAATCCCAGCTGCTGTTACTGAATAAGAAAGGCATCTTAAAGAATTTTTGAATTGAAAGGATGAAAATGATGAGTCTCGAAGCATTAAATGAACGAGTAAAAAAAGAATTATCCTATCTTGCCATCGACCTTAAGGAATGGGAACAGCAACTTCCTTATTCTGAAGGACATGTGTATGATGTGATTATTGTTGGCGGTGGTCAAGGAGGTCTAGGAACAGCATTTGGTCTTAAGCGCGAACGAATATCGAATATTCTCGTCCTTGATGAAAATGTCGCAGGGTTTGAAGGTCCATGGGAAACATACGCACGGATGGTTACTTTACGTACACCTAAACATTTGACCTCAATTGATCTTGGCATCCCCTCCCTCACCTTTCGTTCATACTGGGAAGCGCAATTTGGAGAAAAAAGCTGGGAAGCGATCGATAAAATTCCTCGCGGAGATTGGATGAATTACTTACGGTGGTATCGCAAAGTGCTTCATTTACCAGTCATCAATGAGGTAAAATTAACATTGATTGAGCCTTTAGAAAATGGAATATATAGGCTTCATGTCACTGGTAATGGAGCACCTGCAAGTTCACTATTAGCACGTAAAGTTATTTTAGCTACAGGAATTCAAGGTGGTGGTGAATGGCATGTGCCTACATTCATTTCAGAAAACTTACCATCAAATCTATACAGTCATACATCACAGCCAATCGACATTTCTTCGTTAAAAGGGAAAAGGATTGCGATTTTAGGAGGAGGAGCTTCTGCGTTTGATAACGCTAATTTTGCCCTTTCCGAAGGGGTAACAGAAGCACATGTATTTGTTCGTCGTAATGAGCTACCGCGAATCAACCCGATTCGGCAAATGGAAAAATCCGGTCTCATCGAAAGATTTCATTCATTGCCAGACAAAGATAAATATGCTGTTATGTCCCATTTCTTTAAAAATAATCAGCCACCGACAAACGACACTTACGAGCGGGCAGCCTCATGGACAGGATTCCATCTTCACTTAGGTTCACCTTGGCTAAATGTTGAGTCTAAAGGAAATGAAGCGATCGTAACAACACCAAAAGGGACATTTTCATTCGATTTCTTAATGATTAGTACCGGTCTCATTACCGATCCCGCCCTTCGTCCTGAATTAAGACTTATCGAAAAACATATTGCCCGCTGGGGTGACCGCTATAAAGCTCCAAAGGATGTCGCTAATCCAATGATTGATGCTCATCCATATTTAACTCCAGGCTTTGGACTTCAAAGCAAGAAAGAAGCAGGAAAAAAACTGCTAGAAGGCATTTTCACATATAATTATTCAGCATTAATTAGCTGCGGAATTGTTGCTTCTGCTCTTTCTGGTATGAAATTTGGGATTCCTAGATTAGTAGCAGCAGTTTCTGAACAGCTTTTTCTTGACAAGCGAAAAGACGTGCTTGAGCAATACTATTCGTACAATGAGCCTGAATTCGTTAGTGACCTGAAAAAACCTATTCGAAACATATAATCTGTTACAAAATGTAAAGGAGAATCCTATAAATGTCTGGACTTACAACACATGTGCTCGATTTGACTCATGGCCAACCAGCCAAAAATGTTAAAATTGAGTTATATTATTTGCAATCTGGCAAATCAACATTACTAAAATCAGTTGCAACAAATGAAGATGGACGGCTCGATTCCCCTCTTTTATTAGAAAACGAGATGAAGATCGGAACTTACGAGATCATCTTTCATGTCGGAGACTACTTTCACAGCAAAAGCATCGACATTCCAAGCCCTGCCTTTTTAGAAACCGTGCCAGTCCGCTTCGGGATCGCGAATCTAGAAAGTCACTATCATGTCCCACTATTAATCTCTCCTTGGGGCTATCAAGTTTATCGCGGAAGTTAAAAAAGAGACATTCTTTTCGGTTTGATCCGATTGGAATGTCTGTTTTTAGTATATAAATGGAATTAGAAACTCATTTTACATATTCATCTTTTTCAGGTTTAACCCACTCTCCGTTAGCTTTCCCTGCCACAACCTTACCATCCTGGTAAACGATTTTTCCTTTACTAATTGTTGCAACTATCATACTCGGGAATGTATGGCCAATATATAAACTTTCTTTATGCTTGGCAAGGAAATTTTCCTTTGTTACTGTAAAGGAATCTTCTAATGATAGAATCGCTAAATCAGCATCAAAGCCTACTGCAATTTTCCCTTTCCATTCTGAAAGCCCAAATCTCTCCGCTGGTGCCGACGCTGTTAATTGCGCAATCGTTTCAAACGGAATGTTATATTTAATGGCTAGTTCAAGCATCGATAAAAACGTGAATTGCCCACCGCTAATTCCACCCCACGCAGCAAATAAATGATGCTTTTTCGGATCTTTTAAATCAAAAGGACATGGCGAATGATCTGAGGAGACCATATCAAATTTTTGGTTGATGACAAGTGAAATTAACTTCTCCTGCTCTTCTTTTTCCCTTAATGGGGGTGCACATTTTGCAATGGTTCCCAATTCACGTAAGTGTTGATGATTGAACAGTAAATAATGCGGACAAGTTTCAACTGTAATATCCATTCCACTATGTTTTGCTTGTTCGATTTTTTCAATCGCCAACGCGGAGCTTATATGGACGAAATGAAGCGGACAACCTGTAAGCTCTGCATAGTATATCGCCCGCTCCACCGCTTCAACCTCCGCCATGATCGGTCTTGATTCGAGATAATCATCCGCACTAAAAGCGCCAGCCTGTTCTTTCTCAGCTTTTAACCAATTCGTAATCGAAGCACTTTCTGAATGAAGTGCTAATACCTTCCCCGTTTTTGCAATTATTTTCATCCCATTAAGCAATGTCATATCATCTACTGAGGCAAATTCTTTGTTGCCTGTTTCAGAAAGAAACGCTTTAAAACCAATAACTCCAGCTTCAGCAAGTGGTTCTAAATCCTTTTCATTTCCAGGAACAAGCCCGCCCCATAAGCTAAAGTCGACGAACGACTTCAACTTCCCGATCTCTGCCTTCTCGGTTAATGCCTTAACATTAACGGTTGAAGGAATGCCATTTAACGGCATATCAAAGTAAGTCGTACAGCCTCCTGCCGCCATCATCATCGAACCTGTATGGAAGCCCTCCCAACTCTCTCTACCAGGTTCACTAAAATGTACATGTACATCAATCACCCCCGGAAAAATATAATGATTTTCTGCATTTAACATCACACTAGCGTTAGCTTGGATACCTTTTTGAAGTGCGACAATCCGTCCATCCTTTATCCCAATATCCGTTTCCTTTACTCCATCAGGAAGGACAGCTTTGCCATTTTTAATTACAACGTCTAATCGTTCCATTACAAGTGCCCCTTTCACAAAACAAAATGATATATATTCTGACATGAGATGTTAATTGTGTTTCCTATATTTTAAATCAACTACTAATACGAATCATTAATAAATTCGTGAATTTTTCATTTTTGCATTGTATAAAATAACTAAAAAACCAAGCACCTATTGTGATTGGTTCTTCCTTCAAGTATTTTTATTTAGAATCAATAACAGGGTTTCGTAATGCTTTAAAACCATCAATCTGGCATTCTATCATATCTCCATTTCGAATTACGACTGAACCTGGTGTACCCGTCATGATGATATCACCTGGATTGAGCGTCATAATCTGTGAAAAATAGGAAACGATAAATGAAGGCTTGTACATCATATTAGCAACCGTATTATGATGTGCCTCTTCCCCATTTAAAACGGTTTTAACGATTATCTGCTTGAGATCTGTATATTCATCAGCCGTGATGAAATAAGGACCGAAGCTAAAAAATGTATCAAAGCTTTTTGACCTTTGCAAAAAACGAGGATTTTTCGCATGAATATCCTTTGCTGTTACATCAATCGCTGTTGTGTATCCAGCAATTACCGATAGTGCATCCGCCTCAGCAATATCCTTGCATGATTCCCCGATGATAATCGCAAGTTCTGCTTCTGCCGTTACTTGCCTTGATTGACGAGGGAGAGTAATCGCTTCTCCATGTCCTATTAAACTCGTAACTGGTTTCATAAAAATAATCGGATCTTCCTCAGGTGGCTTCCCCGTTAATTCGATTGCCTTATCGAAATAATTCATCCCTACACCCCAAATGCTTTGGGGATTCCGATAAAGTGGAGCGAACACTGCTTCTTCTACTGAAATGCTTGGAAGATGAGACAGTTTACGTTCACCTTCATTTTTATACCAATCGATTAATTCTACTAATTGGTTTGTTTGTAAAAGCTGAAAAAGGTCAGTACCCCATTTTTTCTTTTCCAGTTCATTGATTGTTTGAATGAGAATGAACCGTCCTGAAAAAATAATCGCTGCCTCTTCTTTTCCAGCTATTTGAATCGTTGCTAGCTTCATATTTTTTCTCCTTATTTTTCACCATATAATTTATTTACCCAATGTAGTAGCTTACGATCATTGTTTTGATTAGCTATAAATGATAGCCCTAGTGGTAAGCCATGAACGTTTACCGGAACCGTCACCTGTGGTAAACCAGCCAAGCCAGCAATACAAGTTAATTGCATCGCTCTTGCGCGATACTTGTCAGCTTTTTCTCCATGCAAATTTAATAACGGGGCTGCACCAGGAGCACTTGGAATGATAAGAATGCCATCATCACCTAAAAGACTTGATAGATCCTGAATAATTTTTTCCCTTAATAGAATTTGCTCGTTGCATTCAAGTTTATTCAACGTACTTGCCCATTGAAATCTTTCGGCAATTCCTGGTCCAAATGTAGGGTTTTCTGTTTGAATCCATTCGCCATGCTCTTCCCAAATCTCTATGCCTTGGAGGATACGAAACGTGTTAGCCCATTCATCAAGACCTTCAGCGGAGATCTGCTTCCACTCAGCATTGTCCGTGTTTTCAATCGTCGATAATAATGCTTGTTTGTCATGCTTCTTCAATAACGCCCATGCGTCCTCACCTAATAAAATTTGCTGAAAGCATCCTTCTTCGCTTTGGTCATTAAGGAGAACATCTCCTACCTTGATTAATAAATTGAGGTCCTTTGACATCCAGCCAACGGTATCAAAGCTTTTTGCTAATGGGATCACACCTTCAATTGGCACTACTCCATGCGTCGGTCTGAACCCATAAATTCCACAATACGATGAAGGAATTCGTACAGAGCCACCTGTATCTGTTCCTAATGAAAAATCAACTAATCCAGCCGAAACTGCAACAGCTGACCCACTTGAGGATCCTCCTGGTATCCTCGTTTTATCTATCGGGTTTACTGGTGTACCATAATGAACGTTTTCCCCGTTTAAGCTATACATAAGTTCATCTGTATGAACAGTTCCCGTTAGCTTTGCACCATGATGGAGGAGCGTTTTTATGACTTTTGCATGATCAGTTGCATATTCATGTGTTCGATACCAATCAGGATTTCCCGCATGATTCCTATAACCTGCAATAGAAAACACATCTTTAACAGCAAAAGTTAACCCGTTTAATCGTCCACTTCCTGTTGGTTCTACTATAATCTTTTCATCAACGAATGCATTCCATTTATCTGACATTTTCATAACCTCCACCAAATTAGATTTGCTCTATATGCAGTTTTTTAAATCTTTAGCTTAAAAAGAGCCGTTTTTTCTTTCGATATTGTTTGAATTTAATATTTTCTAGTAAAATCGATAATAAAATCCCTATTAACAAACCATTGCTCATTAACGGACGAATAAAGGAAGGAATTGATTGAAAATAGGACAAAGGAAAGGTCATAAAAATAACTCCAGTAAATAACGGTATGCCTAAGCGATAAAGATTCGCTGTCGTTAAAGTAATTTGCATAAAATATTGGAGTGAGGATTGTAAAAGCCGTAAATATGCAACAAATAACACTGCGCTTCCAACACTTAAAGGTAATTTTGCCATGAACTGGCTAACCTGAGGTATGATACCCATTGCCATAAACATCGCACTACCGAGAATAAAGGGAAGTCTTTCGATAATCTTCGTTTGCCGAAGTAATCCGATTGATGAAACATATGGGGCAAATGGAACAAGCCCTAATATTCCCGCGATAATCGTAAACATGCCACTAATTGTAAATGAACGCCGAAATTCGTTTGTTGTCGTATGTGATTGATAAATTGAATCTGTTCCTATTAAAGCGCCAAATGTATTTGAGGTGTTAAGAAAGCCAGCAACGATGACAGTGAAAATAATCCCTAAATCAATGGAAGGCGTACCGAGCGGAAACAATTCGATGACCATTTTACCAGCCACATCAATCCCCTCTCTATTTAACAACAGTTCAAACAAAACCCACCCAACAATAATTCCGGTTAGTAAAGAATACTTCCTAATTATTGGCGTTGCTTTCAAACTTATGACCATAACGATGCCTGCTATAGAGCAGGAAAGAAGAAAAACAGGAAGATCAATTTCCCCCGTTTTTTCTTGCCCTCCGAAAGGTATGCCTAGCATTCCTTGTAGAAAGATCGTATTCAGCCTACATCCTAACAAAAACATAAAAACTGCCATCACACCAGAATTAAATAGCTTTGAAAAATAGGGAGCTAGACCACATAATCCGATCAATATCGTCAAGATTCCCGCAAGAATAACTCCAACAGCAAGGCTACCCCCAAGAGATGCAAGCGACATCCCTTGGGAGGGGGCCGCGTAGCATAAGCTTAAAATAACTCCCCACCATAGTCCAGACTGCCCTTCCATCACTGATCGTTTATGCCCAGTAACTGCTTGCAGCATAGATGCTAATCCTGTAAATAGAAATGAAAATTGCAGTAATGTAATGATTTTTTCCTGAGGGAGTTGGAAGGCAGCACCGATTGTAATTGGAATTACAACTGTATTTGTAAATAGGAAAAAAAGCCATTGCAGCCCTGCTAGCCAAGGTTGTAAATTGAAAAGCCGTTTCATATAACCACCTTCTAATCGCTTAGAGAAATAGCATACCGCTACAAAAGCCTCGCTATTTTTATTCTTTCCCTATGATTTCACGACGATATTTTTACTTTCGTAAACATTTAAGGCTGCTTGCAAGGCATTTCCTGCTTGAACCTTCACTTGATGGCGAAGCAATACAGCTTCAAGAGCTGCTAAAACAAATAAGATATTTTCCTTTCGACAGCTGTAGCCCATTGTCCCGATGCGCCAAATTTTCCCGTGTAATGGACCAAATGAGCTAGCAATTTCAATTCCAAACTGATGTAAAAGCATCATTCTGACAGATTCACCATCAACACCATCCGGAATCTTCACACAGGTTACCATTGGCAGCTTCCATGGGACATCATTAAATAATTCTAATCCCATAGCCTTTACTCCTTCGATTAATGCTTTTTCGTGAAAACGATGTCTAGCAAACCTTTCTTCAAGTCCCTCTTGCAGGACGATTCTTACCCCCTCGCGCAAAGCATAAAGCATCGAGGTTGCTTCAGTATGGTGATTCAATCTTCTCGGTCCCCAATAATCCTGAAGCTGGCTCAAGTCAAAATAATTACTACGGATCGGATTAAGCACATCCTTCTGATCCGCTTCAGTAGAAATTCCTCTTTCAACTTTTTTTCGCGCTGCCACTACCTGTTCAACGCGGTCATTATACGTAATCGGTGCCATACCAGAAGGAACAGATAAGCATTTTTGCGTGCCGCCGATAACTGCATCTAATTGCCATTCATCTACCTTTACGTCTGTCCCACCAATCGTAGCAACTGCATCAACAATACATAGAACATCAAGCTCACGGCAGGCTGGACCGATCTGGTCCAACGGCTGCATACAGCCTGTTGATGTTTCACCGTGAACAATCGCAAGTACATCCGGCTGGACACGTTTCATTTCCTCTATGATTACCTCTTGCTCGAATACTTCTCCCCATTCACATTCGATAATATGGATTTCCGCTCCATTCCGTTCCGCAATTTCCGTTAATAAATGTCCGAATCTCCCGTAAATTGGAATCAATACTTTATCACCTTGTTTAATTACACTGCATAATACAGCCTCAAGACCAGATCGCGATGTTCCATCAATCGGAAACGCCCACTGATTTTTCGTTTGAAATACGTCCCTTAGCATTTCCATTGTTTCATTCATTAGTTGTGTAAACGCTGGGTCAAACTGACCTAATATGGGCGTGCTCATCGCACGAAGCACTCTCGGATCAACCTCAACAGGTCCTGGTGTCATAATCGTTCGTAATGGTGTATTGATTTCATGAAACATACTCATTCGAAACCTCCTCCTTCATAAGCTAATTTATATAAAACTTTGATTAATAGTTGGATTCCTTTTTCTAAATCCTCTGTTTTCGTAAATTCGTTCGGGGAGTGGCTAACTCCATTTTTGCTTGGTACAAATAGTAATGAAGTCGGACAATATCCCCCAAATCTTTGCGAGTCATGGCCAGCACCACTTGTCATTTTTTTATATGGAATGTTCTCTTTCATTAGTAAAGCCTCTGAAATGCTATTCAGCTTTTCAGACATTTTTACCGGCTTCTCCATCATCCAGTTATGAACTGTTACTTCTGTCTGATGCTTGCTTGCAATCAATGAAAATTGCTCAAATATAACCTGACAAAAAGATTCGAGAACATGCTCATCACGATGACGGATATCAAGAGAAAATGTAATCTCGCCTGGAATGACATTTGCTAGATTTGGCTCGATAACCATTTGTCCAACTGTTGCTACTAAATCAGGGGATGTTTCCTTTGCTTTTTTCATCACATATTGAATAAGCTCTGCAGCCGTATACATCGCATCCTTGCGCCATGACATCGGTGTTGTCCCAGCATGATTACTCTCACCGATTATCGTAACATTGTATCTTCTTTGACCGACGATATGACTAACGATCCCAATCGATTTCCCTTCACGTTCTAACATTTCACCTTGTTCAATATGCAGCTCAACAAAGCATTCAAGATCATTGCGTAAAGGCTGTTGGTAGTTTCCTTTCCCAAATCCCGCTTCCTGCATCGCTGTGACAAAGGAAATCCCTTGTGAATCAGTCAAATGTTCGATATCGTTTATCGTCTTAACACCAGTAATACTTCCTGAACCCCAATATGTCATCGGAAAACGACTTCCCTCTTCCTCACATAATGAGACGACCTCGATATTTTTTTTCGGTTGCCCGTAATTCTCATATAAATATTGAAGGGCAATGATCCCTGCAATTATTCCGTACGCACCATCATATTTACCGCCATCTATTACCGTATCAATATGCGAACCTGTTAAAATTGTCGTATTACTTTTTGTATAAGCTGGCAATCTACCAAATAAATTACCGACATCATCATAATAAACTTCAAGTCCAATCTGTTTCATTCGTTTTTCTAACCCTTGCTGTGCAGCCTGCCAGCTAGACGAATACAATGGTCGAGTGACACCGTTTTTTTCGCTTTTACCGAATGATGCGAGCCACTCGACCATTTCTTCGATTTGCTCAAAAAACGTAGGTGTTTTCGTTTCATCTATAATCAATCGAATCCCCCTCTATATCGTAAATCATTTTTCTTATGTTATAATTCTTTACATCATCAGGAATATAAATCGATTGTAAATGAAAAACATCGTAAAATCATTCACATAAATGTAGAATATTTGGTCATTTCATTGTATAAATTAACTAAAATTTTGCTTGATTGATAATCTGTTTTGTAAATCATCCTTACAAGGGAGAGAACATGTATGAAATTATATGATTTATTAAAGCTGCCAATTTTTAACGGGGCAACAATTGCTGCTGGTGAAAACGGTACTTCACGTGAAGTTAATACGGTAAATATGATGGATGCGCCTGATATTATTCATTTTTTAAAGGAGCATGATTTGCTTGTCACAACCGCCTTTCATTTTAAAGACGACCTAGAATCATTACTTCGCCTCATTGTGGAAATGAATAAGCAAGGATGTGCTGCATTAGGCATTAAAACAAAGAGATTCATAGATAACATTCCTGAAAAAGCAATTGCCCTTGCAAATGAGCTTGAGTTTCCACTAATTGAACTGCCTGTTCAAACCTCTTTAGGGGATATTGTTAATCAGTCTTTAAGCTATATTCTTGATATTCGAACAAACGAACTCCATCAAGCAATGCAAGCACATCAACAATTTACAAATGATGTTATGAGCGGGCAAGGGATCGAAAAAATTTTAAAAAGCCTATCCTCTCTTATAAATTTTCCGGTTGTGTTATTAAATCATCATCTACGGCAAATCGATAAGCTTGTAAAGAAAATCACATTTTTAGAAAGTCTAGAAAAAATGGTGATAAGAGGGTATTCGTTCCATTGGCCAAAAACAATGATGTCTAGCTTTTCTTTGTTAACTGAAACGAGAGATACAATTACCCTTTTCCCTGTTTATACACATAAAAAGCAGTTCAGTTACCTTGCAATTATTGGATTCATCCCCTCAACAGACAGATCAACGATTTTAACGATTGAACAGGCAACAAATGTCATCGCATTTGAGCTAATGAAAAAAAATGCCTTAAACCAGCATTCAAGACGGATTCGAAATGAATTTTTTACAAAGTTCATTAATCAAACATTTTCAACAAATGAAGAGGTAATCAGCAGAGGACTCGAATTTGGCTTAAAAAACGAGCAAAGGTATCTTTGCATCGTAGGGGATATTGACATACAGGACAAAAGCACA
This sequence comes from Metabacillus niabensis, assembly GCF_902829255.1. Classification (GTDB taxonomy): domain Bacteria; phylum Bacillota; class Bacilli; order Bacillales; family Bacillaceae; genus Metabacillus; species Metabacillus niabensis. Next base: position 21,377 of record NZ_CADEPK010000114.1, read on the forward strand.
CGGGCGCTTCAATTTCAGTCTGAGCAAGAGCTTATTTATGAAACGATCGAAGCGGAAATAAAGTCTTTCGAGCAAACGATTCATATGTTTACGATTGACCGTTCATACATACTTCTTGCTGAGCTAGAACGAAACTGGAAAACGGTTGAGGCTTCTTTTCTTCATTTACTCGAAACGATTCAATTAAAAATTTCAACCCATTTTCGCCAAAGCATTTCCTTTGGAATAAGCAATTATGCTGAACAGCTTCTCCACATACCTGTTTCATATAAGGAAGCATTGGATGCGTTATACTATGGAAATATGTTAGGGAAAAAACAATTTATTGAAGTTTACCAGCCAAAGGAGGTACCTGAAATTCTTCGTATGCTCCCCTATGATCAATTAAAAAAGTTTTATGTTGATACGTTCCAAGCATTTGCCAATGAACCGAAAAAGGATCATGAGGAGCTTCTTAAAACATTATCAGTATATTTAGAAACACACTGTCAGCTTTCAGAAACAGCTAAACGGTTGTATATCCATCGAAATACCGTCATTTACCGTTTAGAAAAATGCGAAGAAATAATTGGCAGAAGCATAAAGGCTCCAGAGGAAACACTCCGTTTACGTCTTGGATTTCGGATTAAAGCGTTACTTCAAGGGATATAACATTTATTTTTTTTATATACGAATGATTCATAAACAGGCAAAAAGCTCTCAATAGATGAACTGCCCCATAAACGTTAGTTCGATGCCTAGCTTTCTTGGATCAGATTCATTGACGAGAAGCTTTTTGTTTGCATTGTACTGCTTCACAATTACCAAAGGCGTTAATTGGCAACTGCTTTTACGATTATCGCTTCACCTTGGAAGGAGATGACTTGGTTATTCTCAATTACAATCTTAAATTTTGTTTTTATTTTTTCAGAAGCATTCGCGATATATTTGTTTAATGCATTCTTTTCTTCCTGAGGGAGGTTCATGCGATTGCACCATGTGTCAAATTGAAATGTTTTTACAAAACGATGCCATTCAACTATTTCAAATCCTGATAATTCAAGCATCTGAATCCATTCACTCTTTTTCCAAGCTCGAAAATGACTGTAATCTCGAGTTTTTTCGATGTAATTATAAAACTGATCAAGATCATCGTCCTCTGGGACAACATTATCAATAAGTAACAACTGTCCGTTTTGCTTTAATACGCGCTGAACCTCGGAAACAAACTGTTGCACATTCGGAAAATGATGTGGAGCAATTCTACATGTAACGAGATCAAAAACATCATTAGAAAATGGTAGATGTTCAGCGTCTCCTTCGATATATTCAACATTCTCATTCCCATTGTTCATTATAAAGGTTTGAGCCGAGTCTAACATTTCTCGTGTTAAATCTAAGGCGGTAACTTTTTTTACATGAGGTGCAAAGGCATTTGCGGTATGGCCACCACCTGTTGCGACATCGAGTAATAATTCACCTCCAGATATTGTAGCGATCTCAAGGAGCTTGTTGAGATCCTTCCCATCTTTATGAATCGGACTATGAACATATGATTCTGCACTTTTACTAAATTGTTGCTGAACTGCCTTTTTAATATTCATGACTTACCCTCCATTCACTTTTATATCTTTACTATATAGCTAATATCTCATAAAGAAAATGAATGTTATTTTATAGATAGTCATAAGGAAAACTTATTCCTTATTGCTGGATATAGCATAGTAGCTTTTAAAAAATAAGGCTGTTGTTTTTTAAGCATTTTGTTGATTAGAATAGATAAATCTTGTCATCTCAATACACCCTCTCTTCATGCCCGTTCTTCCCTTTCTAAAAACACATAATAAAATGTATGAGGATTGTTATTCAGGTAAAGATATACATAAAAATTCCTTAACAATTAAATCCTTAAATGAAGGAAAAATCTACTAGGAGAGCATTTGATGCAATCAACTAAAGAATCTCGTGAGACATTGGACTGGTTAGCAGAACAATTAAAGCCATCTAATGATTTCGTATCAAAGCCCTTACATATGGATGAAAAACATATGGAGCTTTTATACATCAAGACAGTTATCGATGGAGATAAGCTCCAGCAGCTTATTATAAAGCCCTTTTTTGAATTGGTTAACGATTTGCATGTAGAAGCATATTTGAACTCACTTCCTAACGTACAGGACATAAAAGGTAAAGAACAAATTGCGCTTGAATTAACGAAGGGTAGCGTTGTTGTTGCCGTTCGAGATCAGCTGGTCTTGTTGGATATAAAAAAGGTCAACACAGATACGGTATTGCAAACAAGTATCGAGCCAACGATTCAAGGACCGCAATTATCTCTAAGTGAGGATATCTCGACAAATATCAATCTTATCCGCCAACGCTATCACAAGCCATCTCTTACAGTTGAGATGATGGAAATTGGAGAAAAAACCAATCAATCATTAGCAATTATTTATGATGAAGACGTTGTCCTAAAGGATGTCCTTGAACGTATTAAAAGAAAGCTAAATTCCCTTAAAATACCTGCAATCCAATCAACATCAGAGCTTAACCGTTTATTAAACGAAAAAAAACGCTCGTTAATGCCTATTATGATGTTGACCGAGCGAACGGACCGGGTCGTCTATAATCTTGCTGGCGGGAAAGTGATCCTTTTACTTGATGGTGGGCATACGACTGTTATGGCACCTGTCGTGTTTATGGATTTTATGACCTCGATGGATGACAAATACCAATCTTATTGGATTACAAAATTTTTGAAATTCCTCCGCTATTTTGGCTTGTTTGCTTGTTTAACCCTTCCTGGATTATATGTAGCTGCTACTTCCTACAATCCAGAGGTTTTCCGAGTGGAGCTTGCCTTAACGATTGCAGGAAGCCGTATTGGTGTGCCATACCCTTCGTTTATTGAGGTTTTATTTATGCTTATTATTATGGAGCTATTGACTGAAGCAAGCATACGCCTGCCAAAGGCCGTTACAGGAACGGCAACGACAGTTGGAGGCTTAATTCTCGGACAAGCTGCAACCGAAGCAGCACTAGCCTCTAACATTATGATTATTCTTGTTGCTGCTGTCGCTATCTCAACCTTTGTCATTCCAATTAATGAAATGAGCTTTGCGATTCGAGTCATTCGTTTTGTCCTCTTAGCCTTTTCAAGTTTTGCCGGATTGGCAGGATTGGTGTTTGGCTTGATTTGGATACTCATGTATTTAACCCAATTGGAGAGCTTTGGGCAGCCTTATTTTAAAATCTATCTCCAAAGCAAGCGCTCAGAAACGAGAGGATCTTCAACATGAACCGTTACTTTTTTTACCTTGTCTTTGTTAATATGATCGCAAATGTTGTTTCCTCTGTCCCAAAAATTTTAATCGGACAAAGGATGAATGGTGCAATCATTTCCATGTTCGTGTCCTATATTTTAGGACTCGCCTTCTGCTATATTTGTGCCCGCTTTTTTAATCTTTTTCCAGGGCAAGGGTTACCTGATTTAACGAAAAAATATCTACCTCGCTGGCTATCAGGTGCAATTGTTCTTGTCTTTGCGTCCACTTGGTATATTGCAGGTCTTATCACCTTAGTCACCTTCACGTTTTTATTAAATCGGTTTTTAACACCTGATATGCCTTTACTTTGGATCACCTTTACCTTCCTGCTCTTTCTTACGTATGGAATCTTAATGAACAGCAGGAGCGTTCTTTATACGATTGAATTTGTGCTTATTTGCTGTATACCGATTATTGCATTTATTACACTAAAAGCTTACACATCTCCTGAGCTTAACTGGGATTTCATAAAGGAATCATTTATGTATATTAATCATTATCCTAGTTATACTGGCATCTCTGCCTCCAGCTATTTATTATTGGGAGGATTCAATCTTATTATTTTTAATCGCTTGTTTAAAAGAAAGCAGCGAATTAATTGGAAAGACATGCTTATTATTGGTTTTTTTGGTGGTGCTTCACTTGTTACGACCTTCTTTATCCCAATTGGTATGCTAGGTTTTAATGGTGTTGGTGATATCGTGTACCCTTGGATAACAACGAGTGATACCCTCCACTTGGAGTTTTTTGTTATCGAGCGTGTCGTTTATCTCTTTTTGCTCCTCTATTTGGCTATCTCTTTCTTGAGTGTTTTAATTCACTGGCATGTAAGCCTAGAGCTATTAAAGAGTATCGTGTTTTTTAAAAAGTTAAAATCGAAAAAACATAACCTCACTCCCCACTTGTTTATCTTAGCTTTTTGGCTTGGTGCCTTAGGAACCGTCATCTATTTAACGGAATATGAATTGACGACATATACAAGCTATTTTCTAAATTACTTACTCTGTTCATTTGTCATTATGTTTAGCCTTTTTTTCTTTATTAAAAGGAGGGCAAAGGTTTGATAATTTCATTACATAGACGATTTATTATAACGATCTTAGCACTCTCAATGCTCCTCCAGTCGGGCTGTGGTTTTAAAGACATCGACAAAAGGATTTTTGTCCTTTCCATCGGAATAGACCATAGTGATAATGATGAAAAACCATATAAAATTACCCTAAAGCTTGCGGTTCCCTCTGGTTCGATAAAAGAAACCGGTACGAAATATACTTACCTTACAAAGGAGAGTGAATCAATTGCCTCTGCTGTTCGCCTCTTAAAATCACATGTCGATAAAGAAATTGATTTTGGTCATGCAAAGGTGATCGTTTTTGGTGAGAAAATTCTAGACCATGATATGAATGAAGTAATAGACTTTTTTGTCCGAAGAAGGGATATCCAAAAAATGTCATGGGTAGCTGTTGGAAAGCCGTCTGCTGAAGCTGTACTTAAAGCAGAGCCTTCCTCAGAAAAGTCAGGCTCACACGCATTGTTTAATTTTTTTGACCAAGATGGAGTGGAAAGCGTCTATATCGTCTCTACTTATCTATTCGATTTTTATCGAAGAATGTCTGAGAAGGGATATGATCCGATTCTACCTGTATTAAGTTCAAGTGATAATAAGAAAAAAATAGTGGTGAATAACTCTATCCTACTAGCAAATAATAAAGAACCGTTAAAATTGTCCCCGGAGGAAACAAAACTTTACAATGTGATGGCTAATAATAATGAAAAGCTGAATCTTACTGTAAAGAGGGACAAGCTTCTCTTTACAGTTTCAATTGATGCCTCAAAGACCAGTTATAAAATTATCACAAAGCCAAAGCAAAGGCCTGTATTAAAAATGAACGTATCGATGAAGGGAGTAATTGAGGAAGCAAACCAGCCAATGAACCCTGCTAAACTGTCCACGTACGATAAATACGTTAGCAAAGACTTGGAGAAGCAGCTAACAGAGTTATTAACAAAGCTTCAGGAAAATGATGCAGATCCGATCGGGTTTGGCCTTCGATACCAAGCTTCTAAGCTACATACGGAAAAAACGTATAAAGAATGGCGTCAGATTTATCCTGAGCTTTCCTTTGATGTACACGTAAAGGTTTCGATTATGAGCACAGGGATAGTTGAATAGAAAATGACAATCTGATGATGTTTGTGGATATTATCTAGAAATAGTTGTTATTACTGGGAAAATAGAAAAAGAGGTTGGGACAAAAGATTTTCAACATAAGAAAAATCCGAACTATAATTTGGAATTCTGCTTTAAACTTCGTGTCTTTTTGTAAGTGGTAACACTTGTATACATTGTTATTTTTTACTAGTAGTCGTTCTGGTTGATTTCCGCTACAGTACTCGCTTTCCGCGGGGTGGGTGGTGAGCCTCCTCGGTGTAAACCTGCGGGGTCTCACCTCTCCCACGCATCCCGCAGGAGTCTCGCA
>NZ_CADEPK010000115.1 GCF_902829255.1 Metabacillus niabensis
ACCTGACACTATCAGTAACATTTTTTTGAATTAAGAATAGGAAAAAGTTTACTTACATAATATTTTATCTAGCAAAAAATTTGGATTAATGATAAATTAATTAAAAATAGGAGTAAACTAATTATTACTTTTAATTGTGCATATCATTCACTTGTTTAAGAATATATAGTTCGGAGGAAGTTAGATTGTCTAGTCGCCAGGATAAAATGTATGAATTAGAATCATTGATGCGTTATGTTTATAAAGTGCTTCGAAATGAAATGAACGAAGTATATGAAAATGAAATGTCTCGAAATGAGTTTTTCATCTTAAAAACTCTATATGAACAGGGTTCAAAAAAATCATCAGATCTGTCAAAAATGTTAAATGTTTCCGCCTCACATATTACTGCTGTAACTGACTCTCTTATCGAAAAAAACTGGATAAAAAGAATTCGTTCCATTCAAGATAGAAGAATAGTTGATTTGCATTTAACTGATGAGGGAAAAGCAAAATTGGAGTTATTTGAAAAAAAGAAAACGAATTTTTTATTGGAAAAATTCAATGACTTTACTGACAAGGAAATTGAGAATTTTATTTCTTTATTTCACAAACTATTAAAAATGGATAACAAATAGGCTTACTTTTAAACATCATTTTCGAATTAAAATCCCCCCCTATTTCGTTATAATTCTAACCTCTTTTCTTTTAACCTCGCCGTTTTTTTAAGAACTTGTGCTATAATCTTAATTTGCATCAGATGCTCGCTACCTTTTATAGAAGGATGGCGAGCATCCTTGTGTGCACATAAAATCTGCGTAAATTACGACACATGCCAGTGCACTCCACTGTCTGTATCTCCCAAATTTGCTTCAACCACTTTTAGCAAAGTCCTTAAAAAGAATATCTTGTATTAATTAGTTTTTTCAATTTCACCTTTATAAGA
>NZ_CADEPK010000116.1 GCF_902829255.1 Metabacillus niabensis
GTTTACTATAATTCATACCGATATCAATGGGGATTAAAAAAGATGGCCCCGGAACAGTACCGAGGCCATCTACTAAGTGCATAAAGGACTTTTTATTAACTGTCTATTTTTAAGGGTACAGTTCAAAATAGGGCAGCTTTTATTTTAAATTTCTTGAATTTCGGGCTTTTTCACTTTTTTAATTTCATATAGCCCACCTTCTGAATGAACAATGTATTCAGGTTTCGGCTTACCGCGATTTGCTTTATGACCAGCGATATGAGCTTCACTTTTTTCCCACTTTTTCCAATGCTCTTCCGATTCCCAGCGAATCATGACAATAACTTCTTCATCTCCACGTCTTACCTTTTTCACCAATACCGATAAATCAATAAATCCTTCTTGCTTTTCGATAATACCTTCCTTTGAGAAACGATTGACAACTTGATCAGCGTTTCCTTCTGTTACAGTAATAGTTTTCATCTGAACAAACATCCACCCAGCTCCATTTCATATATATATACGTATTATTTTAATTGAAAATAATTATCATTGTCAATTTATTTACTATCGGGTGGATTTACTTCATTTCACCTTAACAATAGTTTCTACTTAATAACTTTTTCTTGTTCCTTAATTTTTTCTATGATCGCATCTGTCATTTCTTTCGTCATCTCAGAAAGATTTTTCTTCAACTTTGATTGAATCATTTTTGCCATAGCTCCTTCTGGAATAATCTCGAGATATCCAGTTATGAATGTGCTTTCCTGATCAGATGCTTTCGCTTCAAAATATCCGTTACCAGAAATCTTTTCATTGATTCCTGTTAGCTTAAATGTCACCTTCTCTGGCTCAATCCATTCTGTAATATCTACTTTTAATTGAATTTTCTTTTTTATTAATCCTAAATCAGTTTTAAATGTCCATGTCGATTCACTTTCATTTATTATAGTATGTTCGATATAGCCTGGAACAAGAGGTGCCCAATTATCCATAATGCTAACAAAATTCCAAATTGCCTTGATCGGTAATTCAGCTTTTACTTTATACAAATTATTTGCCAATAAATCCCCCTACTTTCTTCTGTCAATCAATATGATGGAACCAATCTAACCTTATTCCACGATCGATTAAGTTATTCCAGAAAAAAGATAAGGACATGCAAATATTAATACCAATAACCATATGGAGGATATGGATAAGGATACGGATAATACCCATATAAATACGGATTAAATAAGGCACTGCCAAGTACCCCACCTAAAACCCCACCAAAAAAAGGTCCTGGAAAAAATGGTCTTGGTCTTCCAAAAAAAGGTCTTCCATAAAAGAATGGTCTTCCGAACGGTCTTCCAAATATTCTTTCATCATTGTCAATTTGATAGTATTGATTTTGCACAAGTTTCCCCTCCAACATTAGGTATTTCACTACTCGTTAACAAAATATGTTAAGTACCCATCATATTCCTTAGGTCATTCACCCATTTTACATCGGATTTTTCTTGCTCCTACATTTGTTCCACCTTAAAAAAAGTTAATCTGGAAAGCTTCTTTTCGATTAATGTAATCATCCACAAAAAAAGGAGCAAACATTATCCAAACAATACATTTATATTCTTTCGATAATGTTTGCTCCTTCTCAATTTTTCCTTCAAATTTATTGCCACCTTAACCCTAGTGATAAATGACAGCATTCTAAATTTCCTATTTTTGAAGATAATTTTAAAATAATCCCATCTGGATTAAATGCTGTCTCAACAGTTGAATGTATTCCAGTAGATTTTATTAATCGTTCAACCTCTACCATATTAGAGGCTTGGGCGGCGGTCATGACTTTTTGAGCAAATGATTTCGAACTAGCTAATTTTGTCAAGACCAAACTTGCTTCACTCAATAATTTCTGCATCGATTTCACAGACTCTTCAAAAAAGGAAGGGTCAACCTGTGGTAGCTGTCGATAAAACAGTTGATATGGAATTTGGCACTGTGGCTTTAATACTACTTGTTGATAATTTTCCCGCATATAGGATGGGTAAGCATAACGGTAACAATAAAATAATTGCATATTTATTGATCTTCTCCTCTCATTCATAGCACTATACAATATACGGAAAGCCTTTAAAATCGTGATTATTTTTATACTCAAACATCCTGTAAGTTTACATAAATGAATTAGATTTTGTTGTATGGAGAATATTATTGATGTTTAAATTACCATTTAACGAGAGGTTGTTCATAATGAAAAATTATCGATATCTTATTCAAGATAAGTTTGATGCAAATTCCATAGCAAATGACCTACGTGTCCAACTTAATGTCAATCGATTTGAAAATGTCACAATAAAAGCCGTCAATCAACGGAATGAAGTCATTGTTCAAGTACCTGATTCCAGTGATCATTTAGAAATTGCCGTAGAGAGCTTTATGGAGAATTATCAGACTGGTGTAATTTTGGAGTAGATCAACTAACCTACATTTTGCCCAATATCATAATCCCAAAATCTTCATGAGATAGCTTTATGAAAAATGGCCAAACTACTTCTTGTGTGAATATAAATCAAAAGGAGGAATGGTAATAATGGACACACAATATTTAGCACCACACGAAACTTATGAGCTTCATGAATTGTTAACTTTCAAAAATACATGCTTAACGAAATCAGCTACTATGAGCAAACTAATACAAGACCCTGAGCTAAAAGCAATACTTGAACAAGATGTGACTAAATCAAAACAACAAATTCAAAGAATTCAAGAATTCATAACAAATCGAGGTGACAATTCGTGAATGACATGATGCAAAATATGGCAGGTATGGGTGCTATGACAGACCAAGTAGTTGCAACAGACTTTTTAATCGCTGCTAAAACAGGCGTTAAAAATCTCGCATTAGCTATAACCGAGTCCTCTACTCCAGAAGTTAGAGATACATTAAAGCAATATTTAAACGATGCTGTAGATACCCACGAACAAATATTTAATTATATGGTGAAAAAGGGCTATTATCATCCTAATAATATGTCTGAACAATTAACTGTTGATTTAAATGCCGCTAAAACTGCTATGGACCTTCCTGAATCTTAAACACACAAAAAAGAATGGCATAGATGAGTTATGATTCATCATGCCATTCTCTTTCTAATATTAAGCTAAAACTGTACTACCCATTAAATATTTGTCAACTTCTTTAGCAACTTCTCTACCTTCATTAATAGCCCATACAATTAAACTTTGACCACGTCTAGCGTCACCAGCAGCAAAAACACCTTCAACATTTGTTCTAAAATCTCCATATTTAGCAGCAACAACATTTCTTGCTGTTGTTTCAACATTAAACTGCTTTAATACAGGCTGTTCCGCTCCTTCAAAGCCAATAGCAATAAAGACTAGCTGAGCAGGCCATACTTTTTCAGTTCCAGGAATTTCTTTAAAATAGTATAAACCATTTTCATCTTTAAGTTTTTCCATTTGCACTGTATGGAGCTCTTTTAAATTACCATTTTCATCAGCTACAAGCTTCTTTGTTTGAATGGAATATTCACGAGGGTCGTTGCCGAATTTAGCTTCTGCTTCCTCATATGCATACTCCATAGTAAATACATGTGGTGCTTCTGGCCACATATTTTCTTTTGTACGTGACATTGGTAACTTAGGATGCTTACCAAATTGAACAACACTTTTACAATTTTGACGAAGTGCAGTTGCAACACAGTCAGCACCTGTGTCACCTCCACCGATGACGATGACATCTTTACCTTCAGCATTAATGAACTTTCCGTCTTCAAAGTTTGAATCAAGATAGCTCTTTGTAGCAGTTGTTAAATAATCCATTGCAAAGTGAACTCCATTTGCTTCACGACCTTCTATTACTAAATCACGCTGCTTTTGAGCACCAACACAAAGGATAACAGCATCATATTGCTCACGGAGCTCTTCAGCGGTAATATCCTTCCCAACCTCAGTATTAGTAATGAAGGTAATTCCTTCTTGTGACAGAAGAGAAATACGTCGTTCAACAACATCTTTGTCTAACTTCATATTTGGTATTCCATAAGTTAACAACCCGCCTGGTCGATCTGCACGTTCATATACAGTTACATTATGTCCTGCTTGGTTTAATTGGTCAGCACTTGCTAAACCAGCTGGACCTGATCCAACGATTGCAATTTTCTTGCCTGTTCGTTTAGTTGGAATACGAGGCTTTATCCAACCATTTTCAAATCCCTTATCAATAATGGCTTTTTCAATGTTCTTAATCGCTACGGCCGGGTCAGAGATCGCTACGTTACAAGAACCTTCACAGGGAGCTGGGCACACTCTCCCAGTAAATTCCGGAAAATTATTCGTTTTCATTAATCGTTCTAACGCTTCTTTCCATCTACCCTTATAGACTAGGTCATTCCACTCAGGAATTAAGTTATGGATTGGACACCCAGAAGTATACCCATTAATTTCTGTTCCAATATGGCAGAAAGGTGTTGCACAATCCATACAACGTGCTCCTTGTCTACTTAACTTTTCCTCAGAGAAAGGAGCTGAATATTCTTTCCAGTCATTTAGACGTGAGAGCGGCTCTCGTTCAGCCGCTTTTTCACGTTTAAACTCTAAAAATCCTGTTGCTTTCCCCATCTTCCTCTCCCCTTTCTACTGTACAACTGCTTTTGAACGTACATTATTTGATGACGTTCCTTTTTTTTCACTTTTAGCATTTTCTTCAAAGGCACTCATAATTGCATCTTCATCTGATAAACCTGCTTGTAGTTGCTCTTCGATTCGTTCCATCATTCGTTTGTAATCTTTAGGGATAACTTTAACAAACTTCGGTAAAACTTCATTCCAATTATCTAGGATATACTCTGCTTTTTTACTACCTGTATAATCGAAATGATTTTGAATCATATCTTCTAATGATTGAATTTCTTTCTCTTCAACGATAGACTCTAGCTCTATCATTTCTAGATTGCATAGCTTTTTAAATTCATCACTATTATCAGCTAGAACATATGCAATACCACCAGACATCCCTGCTCCAAAGTTTTTACCAACATCACCGAGAATAACAACACGACCTCCAGTCATATATTCACAGCCATGGTCACCTACACCTTCAACGACAACATTTGCACCACTATTACGTACCGCAAAACGCTCTCCAGCACGACCATTAATATAAGCCTCACCGCTTGTTGCTCCATAGAACGATACATTTCCAATAATTACATTGTCAGATGGTTCAATCGTTGATTCCTTTTGAGGTGCGACGATTATTTTACCTCCGGAAAGCCCCTTACCTAAGTAGTCATTAGAATCCCCTGATAACAACATTGTCACACCACGAGGGATAAACGCTCCAAAGCTTTGTCCGGCAGAGCCTGTAAAGCGAAGAACAATTGTATCTTCTGGTAATCCTTCTTCCCCATATCGTTTTGAAATCTCACTGCCAATGATTGTACCTGCAACACGGTTCGTATTTTTAATCTTAAAGGACGCTTCAACAGGCGTTCCTGAGATAATTGCTTTTTCAACAGCAGGTAAAATTTCGACCATATCCAATGACTCAGCAATTTTATGGTTTTGTTGAATCTTCGCAGTACGTGGTCCTTCAGGCTGGTAAAGAAGAGTTGATAAATCAAGATCTTTCGCCTTCCAATGTGCTTTAGCACGGTCGCTTACCTGTAAGATGTCTGTACTTCCAATCATTTCATCCATATTTCTAAATCCAAGCTCAGCCATGATTTCTCTAACCTCTTGCGCAATAAAACGCATAAAGTTCACGACATGGTCAGGATCACCTGTAAATTTATCTCTTAATTCAGGATTTTGCGTTGCAACCCCAACAGGACAAGTATCCATATGGCATACACGCATCATAATACAACCCATTACAACAAGCGGTGCTGTTGCAAAGCCATATTCCTCTGCGCCTAAAAGCGCAGCCATGACAACATCACGACCTGTCATTAATTTACCATCTGTTTCAAGAATTACTCTATCGCGTAATCCATTTAACATTAATGTTTGGTGAGCTTCTGCTAGGCCAAGCTCCCATGGTAATCCTGTGTGCTTAATACTTGTTTTTGGAGAAGCACCAGTACCACCATCATATCCACTAATGACAATAACATCTGCAGCACCCTTTGCGACTCCTGCCGCTATTGTGCCGACTCCTGCCTTTGAAACTAACTTAACACTAATCCGTGCATCTCGATTTGAGTTTTTCAAATCATGAATTAGTTGTGCTAAATCCTCAATAGAGTAAATATCATGGTGAGGAGGAGGTGAGATTAATCCAACTCCAGGAGTTGAACCACGAACCTCAGCAACCCAAGGATAGACTTTGTTTCCCGGTAATTGTCCTCCTTCACCAGGTTTTGCACCCTGTGCCATTTTAATTTGCAATTCCTCAGCATTAACTAAATAATGGCTCTTTACACCAAAACGTCCTGAAGCAATTTGCTTAATTGCACTTCTCCGTGAGTCTCCATTTTCATCAACAATATACCGTTTTGAATCCTCTCCACCTTCACCACTGTTACTTCTTCCACCTAATCGGTTCATCGCAATTGCTAAAGTTTCATGTGCTTCTTTACTTAATGAACCAAATGACATTGCACCTGTTTTGAAACGTTTAACAATTGAATCCACTGATTCAACTTCATCAATTGGAATTGAAGGTCTTTTGTTAGTGAATGAAAATAGATTACGCAAAAAGCCGATTCGTTCTTCATTTGCTGCTTGAGAGTACTTTTTAAATAAGCTGTAATCATTTTTACGACATGCCCATTGCAATGTATGAATTGTTGTTGGATTAAACGCATGATGTTCACCCGTTTTTCTCCATTGGAAATCACTACCGGAATCTAATGTTTTATCAACTTTTTCCGAATACGCTTCTTGATGACGTAATTTTGCTTCTAATGCGATTGTCTCTAAGCCAATTCCACCAATCTGTGATGCTGTTCCCGTAAAGTAACGATCAATTACTTCTGAGCTTATACCAACAGCTTCAAAAATTTGTGCACCACGGTAGCTTTGAACTGTGGAAATTCCCATTTTTGACATTACTTTTACGACACCTTCAGTAACAGCTTTAATATAACGTTCAACTGTCTCCTCATAACTTAATGATAAGCTTCCGTCATTTATAGCTTCTTTATATGAAGCAAAAGTTAAATAAGGATTAATTGCATCAACACCATACCCAATAAGTGCTGCAAAATGATGAACCTCTCTTACTTCACCAGATTCTATAATTAAGCTCACTTTTGTACGAGTACCTTGACGAAGTAAATGTTGATGTAAAGCACTTACTGCTAATAATGAAGGGATTGCTATGTGGCTAGCATCCATTTCACGGTCAGAAATGATGATGATATTTACACCTTCAGCAATTGCTTTATCAGCTTTCTGACAAAGTTCATTTAAAGAATTTTCTAAATTTTCAGTAAATAAAGATTTGATCGTTCTACTTGTAAATCCTGAAAATAGATTTAATCTAATTTGTGCTAATTGATTATTTGAAAGCACTGGAGAATCTAATTGAATTCTTCTTGCATTTTCCTTTGTTGGATGAAGAATATTCCCCTCATTGCCAAGCAAGGTCATTGTCGAAGTAACAATTTGTTCCCTTATCGCATCAATTGGAGGATTTGTTACTTGTGCAAACAATTGTTTAAAGTAATTAAATAATGATTGTGGTCGATCTGATAAAACTGCAAGTGGTGTATCATTCCCCATAGAGCCTAGCGGATCTTTTCCTTCAGTAACCATCGGTAATAAATACTTTTGAATATCCTCATACGTATAACCGAATGCTCGTTGCTTATCTACAATATCTGTTACAACTTCCTCAACAAACTCTTCAGTAGAATTTAGTTTTACTAGTTGTTCTTCTAACCAATCCTGATATGGCTTTTCATTTGCCATTTCTTCTTTTATTTCCTCATCAGAAATAATTCGACCTTCTTCCAAATCAATTAACAACATTTTACCTGGACTTAATCGATCTTTGTAAAGAACATTTGACTCTTCAACGTCAACAACCCCAACTTCAGATGAGAAAATAATATAATCATCTTTCGTTACATAGTAACGTGCAGGACGTAATCCATTTCGATCAAGAATCGCACCGATTTGTTTTCCGTTTGTAAAAGAGATTGCAGTCGGACCATCCCATGGCTCCATTAAGCAGCTATGATACTCGTAAAAAGCTCTCTTCTCAGGATTCATATGAGGATTTTCTGTCCAAGGTTCAGGAATCATCATCATCGCAGCATGTGCAGGCTTTCGGCCAGCTAATACAAAGAATTCAAATGCATTATCTAAAATCGATGAATCACTTCCATCTGAATCTAAAATTGGTAATACCTTTTCAAGATCCTCACCAAATGCTTCTGAAATGAATTGCTTTTCTCTTGCTTTCATCCAGTTCATATTTCCACGAAGCGTATTTATCTCTCCATTATGAATTAAATAACGATTTGGATGAGCTCTTTCCCATGAAGGAAATGTATTTGTACTAAAGCGGGAATGCACTAAAGAAAAAGCGGAAACGAAATCTTCATCTTGTAAGTCTAAATAAAAAGCATCAACTTGGTCTGGAGTTAGAAGCCCTTTATAAACGATCGTACTACTTGAAAAGCTAGTGAAGTAAAAACGATGCTCTCGTTCCCTCGCCCAATTTTCAGCTTGTTTACGGATTATATAAAGTTTACGTTCAAATGTTAATTTATCTTCAATTGAATCAGCTGCCCCAATAAAAACTTGTCGGACTACTGGACAACTCTTTTTTGCAACAGGACCAATCACATTAACATCAACTGGCACATCTCTCCAGCCTAATAATATTTGGCCTTCAGCCTCAATGTAATGATTCAATTGTTGTTCAATTTTCTCACGCTCAGCGTCATCATTTGAAAAAAACATCATTCCTACGCCGTAACGTCCATTTTCCGGTAAATTCATATCTTGGCAAGTCTTTTTAAAGAAGGTATCTGGAATTTGCACCATTAAACCTGCGCCGTCTCCAGTAAGAGGATCACTACCTTGTCCTCCCCTATGGTCTAACTTGCAAAGCATACTTAGTCCTTTTTTTACAATATCATGTGTAGCGTTGCCTTTTATATGAGCATATAAACCGATACCGCATGCGTCATGTTCAAATTCAGGACGGTAGAGACCTTGTGCTTTAGGTATTTGATTGTAAGTCATATTATCTCCCCCTTGTAAGATTTTCTTACACCCGTTTATATCCAAGATAACTATATTATATATTCACAAAATGATACTAACAATATATAATTTAGATAAGATCAATCTAATATTGAGATATATGATCGGAGGAAGCTTATGGAATTACGACAGTTATACTATTTTATGGAAGTCGCCGAGCGTGAACACGTATCGGAAGCAGCACAATATTTACATGTAGCACAATCTGCCATTAGTAGACAAATTGCAAATTTAGAAGCAGAATTAGGGGTTACGTTATTTGAAAGAGAAGGAAGAAATGTTAGACTTACTCCCATAGGAAAGGTATTTTTAACACATACAAAAACCGCAATTAAAGCAATCGACTATGCAAAAAAACAAATCGATGAATATTTAGATCCTGAAAGAGGTTCTATAAAAATAGGCTTTCCAACAAGTCTTGCTAGTCATTTGTTACCTACAATCATTTCTGCGTTCAAAGAAAAGTATCCTAATGTCTCATTTCACTTAAGACAAGGCTCATATAGTTTTTTAATTGATGCTGTCATTAATCGTGAAATTGATTTAGCGTTTTTAGGACCAGTCCCGCTTAATGTTCCTGAAATTGAAGGAACCATTTTATTTTCAGAAAACATTTCTGCTCTCGTTCCTATTAGTCATCCACTTGCTACGAAAAAAAGTGTGCTATTAAATGAATTACGAAGCGACGAATTTGTATTATTTCCAAGGGGTTATATTTTACATGAAATCGCTGTTGATGCTTGTAAACAAGCTGGATTTATCCCAACCATTTCAACTGAAGGAGAGGACCTTGATGCAATTAAAGGCTTGGTTTCTGCCGGAATTGGTGTAACTTTACTGCCAGATAGCACATTCCAAGAGGCGATCCCACGATTTACTGTCAAACTGCCGATAGAATTACCAATCGTACGAAGAACAGTCGGAATTATTGTATCAAAGAAAAGAGAGCTTGCCCCTTCTGAGAAAGTATTTTACCAATTCGTTAAAGACTTTTTCTCTATGCTTGAACAATACCAGTAATATGTTTGTCCATTTTAAAATGAGTACTATCCTTTTAATTGCTTTGGTAGTACTCATTTTTATTAATTAAAATCTCCCCTATTACATTATCTGCATTTTTGTATTTTAATTTGTTCATCTTTACTTTAGTAGTATTTCCAATCTCATTTTGAGCTTAATTATTGTATAAAAGCATCCATTTTTAACATCAAATTCCAGAGATTAACTACTCAAAAATCACTTATCTTGGATGTGCTTTATTCCTTTTGAACATGCTAATCATTGTTAAAGACAAAATAGTATGAAAGGAGTTATTTATGATAAACAACAAAGACTATTTAACTAATGCTCCAAAACAAGAAAAAATTACATTACAAACTGATGGTAGTTCTCCTAACAAAAGGAATATCGATGGAAATTCCGTCCTTGAGCACAAAAATTTGGAAGTAGCTAATTCCTACATTGCTAGTAAAGAAATCGGACAACAAAGGGAAAATCTTTAATAAATAGAGGTAAACATGTTTAGTTATTCTAAACAGCTTACCTCTTCTATCGTTCAATTCTATTTATTCTTCTATAAAATAGTCTGGAAAGTCTGTAATTACTCCGTCTATTTTCGAATCTAACAGCCCTTTAATCGATTTTTTATCCCGAACTGTATAGGGCATTACCCTCATTTTATATGAATGAATGCGCTTCACAAGGTTCTTTGTGATTAGCGCTTTATTTGGATTTATATATTGAACGAGCTTTGACCAATCTTTTAATTGAACATTTGATATCCCATGAATCCGATATTTTACTAATAGCCCTAATTTGAGAGTTGGCAGCTGTTGATGTACCTTTTCTAATAGTTCAAAATCAAATGATTGCACAATAATATCATTTGTTTGCTGTTTTTCCGATAATATATTCGTTAGTTTTTCAACAATTTCAGGATTTAAGTTTGGGTTTTTTATTTCAATCAAAAAACTGATTTTTCCAGAAAACTCTGTTAAAACTTCTTGTAATGTAGGGACCTTTTCTCCTGCAAATTTTTTATGAAACCACTTCCCTGCATCTAATTGTTTTATTTCATTATAAGTAAGATTGCGAATTTCTCCGACTCCATTGGTTGTTCGATCAACCGTAGGGTCATGAATGACAACAAGCTCTCCATCCTTTGACATTTGGATATCAAGCTCAATAAAATCAGCCTTTAATTCTACTGCCTTCCTAAAAGCAGCCATCGTATTTTCTGGAGCATACCCTGCAGCTCCACGATGTGCAACAACGAGAAAATGCTCGTGTTTCCAATATACATTTCCCTTTTTTACACGATATATTTTATTAAAGACATTCTTAAGCGACATCTCTCCAACTCCTAATCAACTCTTCTTTTCTATTTAAGCACAATTCTTTGTCAACATTGTTAAAGATCAAGTATAGTTACCA
>NZ_CADEPK010000117.1 GCF_902829255.1 Metabacillus niabensis
ATATAAATATATCATAATTCTTGATCATTAACTATTAATAGTGTAGTATACAAATCGAAATGATTACTATTTCATTTTGTCGGAATGTTTCTATACAATGAATTTTTTGAAAAGGGATATACTATTTACTGACAATTATTCAATTTTAAATCAATAACTAACGAAAAAACGATGCAAATAAAAAAAACTTGTTCTCAAATCGGAATCATTAAGATATAATAGGTAGGGCTTAATCGTAATGATGTTGATTTACAGAAAGGAGACCAATATGAAGAAACATACACTCTTATTATTTTTACTATCAATTCTAATTTTTACTTTGGTTGCTTGTAGTGGTGACAACACCACCTCTGATACAAAAAACAATGGGGAAACAGGCAATAAACTTAAAATATATACTACAGTCTTTCCATTAGAGGATTTCACAAAAAAAATTGGCGGAGACCTCGTTGATGTAGAAAGTATTTTGCCTTCAGGTGCTGATGCGCATACATATGAACCAACTACAAAGACGATGGTAAGCATTGCTGATTCTGATGGATTTATTTATTCAGGTGTTGGCATTGAAAGCTTTGCTGATAAAATTCAAGAATCGTTAAAGTCCGAAGATGTTGCATTTATTAATGCTGGTGAGGGTATTGAACTTCTAGCACATTCAGAAGAGGAACATAGCGAAGATGAGCATAGTACCGATGAACATAGTGCTGAAGAGCATAGTGCTGAAGAGCATAGTGCTGAAGAGCATAGTGCTGAAGAGCATAGCGCTGAGGAGCATAGCGAGGAAGAGTCTCATGCAGGACATAATCACGGTGATGAAGACCCACATGTTTGGATCGATCCTATCCGTTCTATCACAATTGCGGAAAATATCAAGGATGCTCTAATTGAGTTAAAGCCTGAAGAAAAAGATACATTTGAAGCAAATTTTGAAAAAGTAAAAACCCAATTAGAAGAATTGGATCAATCATTTACAGCATTAGTCAATGAATCTGCAAAAAAGGAAATTCTTGTTTCCCATGCAGCTTATGGCTATTGGCAGGAAAGATACGGAATTGAACAAATTAGTGTTCTAGGTCTTTCTCCTACTGAAGAGCCTTCACAGAAACAGCTCCAGACAATCATTGAAACAGCAAAAGAGCATGATTTAAAATATGTTATTTTTGAAACAAATGTGAGCAGTAAAATAGCAGATATCGTCCAATCTGAAATTCAAGCAGAAGCACTTACGTTAAGCAACCTAGAAACAATTTCAGAGGAAGACCGAGAAAATAATGAGGATTACTTTAGCATTATGGAAAGAAACATCGAAACATTAAAAAAAGCATTATCTGAATAATATTGAACAAAGAGCGTTACTCGTAACGCTCTTTTCTTTTGCTAAAAAACATGAATACATCTCTTCTATTCGTTCTAATGCATCTAGTCCCCCCTCTTCCGTAACTCCACTTTTTACATTTCTTAATGTAGCAACTAAATAATTCAGAATATCGACCTCATAATTTTTTTGCAGTCACGAACTCCATAATTTTACACATAAAAAAAGAAAAGCTCTTTCCTTTCCTAGAAAAAGAATAATTAATAGGAAATAGTGGACACTATGGTTGATTATGCCAAGAAAGGTAGAGAAAGGCGGATTAAAATGGATGATTTAGTTATTGCCCGCTCCTTGTTCGGAACAACAATGGGATTTCATATTATCTTTGCAACCTTAGGAGTAGGAATACCATTAATGATTTTATGTGCAGAGATACTTTTTCAAAAAACAAAGGATCCGGATTATGCAATTATGGCAAGGCGGTGGACAAAGGGACAAGCCGTACTACTAGGAGTAGCTATTCCAACAGGTACGATTGCTGGGGTTCAACTTGCTTTATTATGGCCTGGATTTATGGAGGTTATCGGCAAGGTCATGGCCTTACCATTTCAAATTGAAATTTACGCGTTTTTTGTAGAGGCATTGTTTATGTCCATCTATGTATATGCTGCGGACCGTATTTCTCCTAAAATGAGGATTTTCAGTGTTTTCCTCGTTCTTCTTGGTGCAAGTGCATCTGCGGTACTTATTACAAATGTCCATGCCTTTGAAGGAACACCTGCAGGCTTTCGTATCGAAAATGGTGAAATCGTTGATACAGATCCATGGGCTGCGTTTTTTAATCCGAGTTTCTTTATTTCTGCAGCACATGTTGCTGTTTCCGCTTATATGACAGGTGCATTTATGATTTGTACTATATCTGCTTTTAAAATGTTAAAAAACCGAAAAAATGAACGTGTTTATTCTTTTCATAAAAAGGCATTAATGCTTAGCCTTGTAATTGGTGGGATATTTTCATTATTAACAGCATTGAACGGACATGAATCGGCACAAATGCTCCATGAATATCAGCCTGAAAAGCTAGCAGCAGCAGAAGGCTTATTTGAAACTCAAGACTACGCACCATTAGCGATTGGTGGCTTTACTGACAAAGAAACCCAAGAAATTAAATATGCTATTGAAATACCTTGGGCCCTTAGCTTTTTAGCTGGCAATAGCTTTAAAACAGAGGTTATCGGTTTAAATGACTTTCCTGAGGAATATTGGCCACCATTATTTATTCATACCCTTTTTAACGGAATGGTTTTAATAGGTAGCTTTTTAATCTTTTTATCAATTGCGGGTTTTTTCTGGAAGAAAATTTTAAAGAAGCCTCGTTTCCCTAAACTCTTTATGTATGCATTCGTAATAGCTGGACCATTGTCGCTTTTATCGATTGAATTTGGTTGGATATTTGCTTGTACTGGTAGACAGCCATGGGTAATTTATAGAGTATTAGCAACGAAAGATGTCGTAACAGGATCAACACAGATAGGCACCCTGTTTATACTCTTTTCCTTGATTTATGTTATTTTAGGTATCGCTGTTTTACTCGTTCTAAAATATTATTTCAAAAGACATCCTGTTGAAAATGAGCTTGATTTGAATACTTAATAAGTATAATTCATAGAAAAGGCGTGTTTAACAATGACAACAGATTCTTTACTCGCAATTACCGTCCTTTGGGGATTTGTGTTTATTTACGCTGTGATGGCCACGATGGATTTTGGTGCAGGCTTTTGGTCAATGATATATATCAATAAAGAAAAGACGAAAGCAACGAATATTGCCAATCGTTATCTCTCACCAACTTGGGAGGTTACAAACGTTTTTATTGTAGCAATCGTCATTGCTCTCGTCAGTTTTTTTCCTGGGGCAACCTTTATTCTTGGTACTGTCCTCCTCGTTCCTGGTAGTTTAATTCTTATTTTATTAGCTCTGCGAAGTGGTTTTCTCGTTTTTTCACATGTTGCAAAAGATTATGTAAAGGCACTAACTTATGTTTCAGGAATTTCTGGATTTATTATTCCCGCTTTATTAATGCTCGTACTTCCCATTACACACGGAGGCTATATTGAAGAAGTAAATGGTGTTCACCAGCTTCGTTTTGATGTGTTATTAACAAGTCCAAATATATACGCGTTTATCGGATTTGCAATCAGCAGTACGTTATTTCTCTCCTCTTTATTGCTAGCTGATTATTCAAATGTTGCAGAAGAACCTGAAGCTTATCGAGTTTACAGGCGTGATGCTTTAATTACTGGACCGATCTCCTTGCTTATGGGAATTTTAATTATGCTTACATTACGAGTAGAAGCAAATTGGTTATACGTTAAAATGTTAAATGATCTTCCCATTTTAATCGGTTCAGTTATTGCTTATCTCATTGCAGGTTTAGCCTTATTTATTCCATCAGCTAAGCATAAAAAGAGAATTGGTCGACCGAGGTTAGCTGTAATTGCGATTACTATTCAATATTTATTAGCTAGTTATGTGTATGGAAGAGCACACTTACCTTATATGATTTATCCAGATGTAACAATTGAGTCTGGCTTTACACATCCAAATACATTCCGAGCATTATTCATGACGTATATTGTTGGATTTCTCATTCTCTTCCCTGGCTTTTTTTATTTTTGGAAATTGTTTATGAAGGATAAGCGGTATTTAAAACAAAATGAATCGTAATCATTTTTATTACAGATGCTTGGACTTAGTAGTTCAGGCATTTTTGCTGTATTACAATATATTAATTATTCTTTAGTTTTGGAATTACAAATTATATGGAGTTTGTTGATAGAAGGAAATTAGCATTATGTATTTCATAAATAGACTTAATTAGAGTACTCCTTCACATTAATTCCCCTCATAAAAAAGTCAATCCGTTTGTTTATAATTTCCCTTTTAATATAGGCTTTCAAGGCCATAGTTTCTCATGTATGAAATGTTTTTTGGTGGAGATAACTAATGTTGTATCTCAAAAACTAAGGAGGGTACAAATATGGCAAAGGATGTATTATGTGAAGTGAGCAATTGTCATTATTGGTCGAAGGGAAATAAGTGTTCAGCTGATGCGATTTACGTTGTTAGCCATACTGGGGAGCAAGCTGAGAGCAGCAAAGAAACTGATTGTAAAACCTTTGAACCTGCCGACGTCTAACTTGCCCTTCATTTAAGAACGAGTAGCTGCAACTACTCGTTCCTTTTTATTATTGATAATCATTTTCATTTTATTCAACTTAATTTACATATTTTATGATTTTTTTCACAAACTACTAGTAACCATCACAAAGGGGGAATCAAAGTGAAAGATAGTCTACTCAATTCATTTCGAAATGAAATTAAAAATTCAAGTGAAGAAGAATTTCCAAAATACGTCGACTCTTTTACAAACCTCTGGGACTATGAGTTCGGTTCATTAGAAGACCTCCCATATGATGTAGACAATCTCATCGCAAACCGTGCGATTGAATATGGGCTAATGGAATAATAGAGGAAGAGATAGTTTTAGGGGGGGACTGTCCCCTGGGGACTGTCCCCTAAAACCCTATAATTGCCTCTAACCAAATCTCGAAGACAGCAATTTAACAATATTTTTTTATACTTAGGGACTGTCCCCAAGTAATGGTAAAACTCATTTTTTATGCTATTTTAATTGATGGGGTCAGTCCCTTAGGGACTGACCCCATCAATTAATTGTTTTCCCCATCAATTGCTGCTTTTTTTACGAAATTTCGTTGTGCACGTTTTTTGGCAAGGTAGCCGTGTTTTGGAGAGAATAAAAAGGCAAGGGTAAATAGTATTCCTGTTAAGGTGGCCATTGCACCTGAAATCGATACATTGAGTAATGTTGCTAGATAATATCCGCTAATGGCAGAGATGACACCAATGCTTGCACTTATAAATAACATTGACAGCAGCTTATCTGTTAATAAGTAAGCTGTAGACGCTGGAACGATAAGCATTGCCACTACTAAAATCGCACCGACACTATCAAAAGAGGCGACAGTAGTAATCGATAACATTCCCATTTGCAAATAATGAAGGAGCAAGACTGGAATTCCAATGGCCACAGCCATTTCTGGGTCAAATGAGCTTATTTTAAATTCCTTATAGCATAAGCTGATAATAAGCAAATTAACAAGAAAGACAAATAACAATAACCAAACAGCTTTTGGACCTAACTCCATCCCATTCCATTCGAATGTATCCCACGGAATAAATGTTATTTCACCCATTAAAGCATGATCGACATCAAGATGTATATTCCCCGCAAATACAGATAAAAGAATAACCCCCACTGCAAAGAGAAAAGTAAACACAACACCTATTGCTGCATCTGCTTGAACACCTTTCCCGCTTAATAATTGAACAAAAAGTGCGGTTAATAAGCCAACAACAACTGCACCTATTAAAAGCGAAGGGCCCTCTAAACTTCTACTAACAAGATAGCCACCAACAATCCCTAATAGTACAGTATGTGAAATTGCATCTGCTAGCATAGCCATTTTTCTTAAAATTAAAAAGCAACCTACCATAGAGCATGTAACTGCTACTAAAGAGCCTGTAATTATAATCCATAAATCATAGGTCATGAATCTTTCTCCCTTCGTCTATACTAGAGGATTCTGGGAGTAATAAAGGTGTTCGATCATGTAACTTTAATAAAGAAAGTAACTTTCCCTTTACCTCATTAGACATTAAATGAAGCTGTAGATCATCCTTATTTTTTAACTCGAGTTGGGCAAAATCCATCTCATACATTAAGTACATTTCATACAGTCGTTGATTTATTACTATATTATAAGCTGCTTTTATCCCTTCATTAGAAAGCGACCATTTTTCTTCACACTCTCGTTGAATATACCCTTTCTTTTGAAGGAAATTAAGAGCATAGTTTAGAAGCTTTATAGAGATTTTCCGTTTGCTTTGAAGAGCTTGCACTTCTACTCCATCATAACCACCTTTTTCAGCAAGTTCATAAAAGCTTATAAGGACATGTTCGACTGCTGTTCTTTTTCTTATAGATATTTGTTTCATTGCCTTCGCTAGTAATCCACGTTTTGGGGCAAAAATTAAAGAAAACAAAAACATACATGTAGAAGCAACAATAATTAATGGTCCTGTTGCCATTCCGTTCATAATTGTACTTAGTAAAGTGCCTAATACACCAGAAAAACCACCAATAACACCAGAAATCATAATCATGTGACTAAGTGTATTTGTCCAATAGCGGGCACTAATAGCAGGAGTGATAAGCATAGCTGCCATTAAAACGACTCCAACCGTTTGTAGCCCAATTACAACAGAGCAAACAATCAGCATTAAGAGCAAACCATTGAGAAATTTCGTTGGAAAACCTAGTCCTTTTGCAAATTGAGGGTCAAAGGTTAAAAGTTTAAATTCCTTGTAGAAAATCACAATTAAGACTAATACAATGATGGCAATTATCGTAATGAGTTGAACATCCCCTGCAACCATCGATGCAGCCTTCCCGAAAATAAAATCATCTAAACCACTCTGATTTCCTGCACCATTATGCTGAATATACGTAAGCAAAACAATCCCTAAACCAAAGAAAACAGAGATGATAATTCCTAATGCTGAATCCTCCTTTATCCTCGAGTGTTGAATAACAAATTGAATGATAAAAGAGGACAATAAGGCGGCAAGTGCAGCACCGACTAAAAACCATAGCAATGATTTTTCCCCATATAGTAAATATGCAATACATACACCTGGCAATGCCGCATGTGCCATCGCATCGCCAATTAAGCTTTGCCTTCGTAATAAAGTAAAGCTCCCAACAACACCACTTGCAAGGCTTAGAAGTATCGTTCCGACTAAAACCCATTGCGTATTTGCATTTTGTAATTGTTGAAATAGACTTTCAATCATGACCTCACCCTCATTTACCCAATATCAATTGATCCTGAAGAAAAGTAAGCCTTCCCCCATATGCTTTTTGTAAGTTTTCAATAGTAAAGGTAGATTTTGTTGGACCAAAAGCTATCTTTCTCATATTCAATAACAATACCCAATCAAAGTATTCTTCAACAGTTTGCAAATCATGGTGAACGACTAATACGGTTTTTCCCATTTCCTTTAATTCATTTAATAAAGCGATAATTGCTTTTTCTGTTGCAGCATCAACCCCAACAAATGGTTCATCCATAAAATAAACATCTGCTTCCTGTGCAAGCGCCCTAGCTAAAAAAACTCGCTGTTGCTGTCCACCTGATAGTTCACTAATTTGTCTGTTCGCAAATTCGAGCATTCCTACCTTTTGGAGACAAGCCTTTGCAAAGTCCTGATCCTTTTTATTCGGTCTTTTAAACCAACCTATATGCCCATACCTGCCCATTAAAACAACATCTAGAGCATTTGTCGGAAAATCCCAATCGACAGTTCCTCGCTGTGGAACATACCCAACCTTTTTTCGTTGTTTTTTGTATATTTCTTCATAGATTCTGACTTCACCTGAAGCTATCGGGATCAAGCCTAATATCCCTTTTATCAAGGTGGATTTCCCCGCACCATTCGGTCCAACAATACCGATTAATTTCCCTTGAGGAGCCTCAAAGCTAACCTCCTGTAATACAGGCTTTTGATGGTAGGCAATCGTTAAATTTTCTACTCGAACAGGTACCATTTTTTACACCACCTTATTTTAATGAGTTAACAATTGTATCTACATTGTGCTTAAACATTCCGATATATGTTCCTTCTTCAGTTCCCTCTTCTCCCATTGCATCTGAAAATAGTTCGCCTCCAATTACAACTTGATGATTTTTTTCCTTAGCACCTTCGACAACTGCGTTTATAGACTTCTCGGAAATACTGCTTTCAACAAAAACAGCCTTAATATTTCGCTCGACAAGCGTATCTACTAAAGATTGCACATCCTTTAATCCATATTCAGAATCTGTACTTAACCCTTGTAATCCCATCACTTCAAGACCATACGCATTGCCAAAATATTTAAATGCATCATGAGCTGTCACAAGTACCCGACTTTCCGCTGGAATCGATTGAATTTGATCTATAGCATATTGATGCATTTCCTCTAAATCCTTTTTATATGATGTAGCATTTTCAGTAAAAACCTCTTCCTGCTCTGGAGATAACTTTATTAATTCTTGTTTTACTGCTTCAATACCATAAATCCATGCTTCTATATCAAACCAAACATGTGGGTCATATGACTCGGAACCATCATCTGCACTTAACAGCTTTTCTTCAGGAACCGAATCAGCGATAGCAATAACAGCCTTATCCTCAGACATTTTTTCGAAAATCTCATCCATTTTCCCTTCTAAATGAAGGCCATTATAAAAAATAATATCTGCCTGATCTAATTTTTTAATATCTCCTTGTGATGCTTGATAAAGATGTGGGTCAACTCCAGGACCCATCAAAGAAACAACCTCGACCTTATCTCCACCAATATTTTTCACAAGATCGGCTACTTGACCTGTTGTTGTTGTTACTCGAATTGTCTCTTTATTATTGTTATCACCATTCGTCTTTTCGTTTCCACATCCAGCAATAATTAAAACGATGACAAATGCTACTACACTTCCTAACCACTTTTTCATTTTTTCTCCTCCAATTCGTTTCAGAAAATACCTTTTAGAAACCTTTTAAGAGTGAATTGAATCGTAACACCTTTAATGTATGTTGTATATGTAGGTCTCGTGCCACTATTTTAACTTAAATCACATTTTATTTCTTTATCTAAAAAAGTTTCCTTAGTACAAAACTAATGTATTAAACCACAAATGTCAAGAATCTCATTTCGACATATTCAAAAAAGACATACGAAAAAAACCTAGCCAATTGGCTAGGTTCATTATGAGCAGAAAGAGAAACGTTTTACTATTAGTAAAAAAAGTTTGTCTTTCTCAATCAATATATATAGACTTCTCAGACTTATCAACTAATGAAAAACGACTTTTACTTTTATAAATTCGTTATCTTATTACAAACTGTTAAGCTTTTATAACTGTCTTTGACAGACGATTTTTATTAATAATATCACTTTTCACTTCATACCCTAACCCTGGCTTTTGCGAAACAGGAATCACACCGGATACAGCTTTAATTTCAGGAGAAACAACATCTTCCTCCCAATATTTCGAAGATGAAGAAATATCACCTGGAATTGAGAAATTAGGTAATGAAGCGAGCGCAATATTTTGCGCACGTGATATTCCAGTTTCGATCATTCCTCCACACCAAACTGGAATTTTATGCTGAAAACAAAGGTCATGTATTTTTTTAGATTCAGTTAATCCACCGACACGTCCAGCTTTAATATTAATAATCTGACAGCTGCCAAGCTCAATCGCTTTTCTCGCATCATCAACAGTTATAATACTTTCATCTAAACAAATCGGCGTGTTGATCGCTTCCTGTAGCTTTGCATGATCAATAATATCATCTGCTGCTAAAGGCTGTTCAATCATCATAAGATTAAACTGGTCAAGCTCTTTTAGACGATGAACATCGGCCAAAGTGTACGATGAATTAGCATCAGCCATTAATGGGAGTGTTGGAAAATCCCTTCTAATTTCTTCAATAATTGAGATATCCTGCTTTGGGGAGATTTTTACCTTAAACCGTTTATATCCTTCGTCCACATAGGAACGTATTTGCTCAGACATTTCTTTAATCGAAGACATACCAATTACAACACCTGATTCAATTTTCGTCTTTTTACCACCTAATGCATGTGATAAAGAAACATTCTGCCTTTTGGCATAAAGATCCCAAATTGCTCCATCAATTGATGCTTTTGCCATATTGTTACGTTTATAAGGGGAAAATAGCTGTTGAAGCTCTTCAGGATGGGCAATAGACTGATTCAGAATCAACGGAATAAATAAATCCTTTAGTAAATGAAACGCTGTCGTAATCGTTTCCTCGGTATACCAAGGAGTTGAAAATGCAACAACTTCCCCCCATCCAGTTTGTCCCTCTTGATCTGTCAACTCAACAAGAATGCTCTCTCTATCAATAACATGGCCAATGCTTGAATAGAATGGTGATTTTAATCGTTGAGTAATATGATGTAACGTTACTTGTTTAATTTTCAACATCATGATTATCCTTTATAAGATCTTTTAATTTTCGTCGCAACAGCTTATTTGAAGCATTTCTCGGTAGCTCATCCACAATTGTATAATACTTCGGTACCTTATAGGCTGCCAATTTTTCTTGACAGAAGGCTCTAATCTCATCAATTTCCACACTTTCCTTTAAAACGACAAATGCATGTGGGGACTGTCCCCATTTTTCATCCTTTACACCAATCACGCCTGCGTCACTTATATTTGGATGTGTTAATAAAACTGATTCGATTTGGGCGGGATATACATTTTCTCCACCCGAAATAATAAGGTCTGAGCGGCGATCTAGCACATATAAAAATCCATCTTCATCAACATATCCTTGGTCACCTGTTTGTAACCACCCATTCTTTATTGCCTTATTTGTTGCTTCCTCTTTCTTCCAATATCCTTTCGTAATCGTCGGTCCCTTTACAAAGATTTCCCCCTCTTCATTCGGTTGACATTCTTGGCCATTTTTCATGATTTTTATTTGATTTAAAAATAAAGGTTTACCTGCTGAGCCTATTTTCACTAGGCTATCTTCTGGCGTAAGTGTTACAACTTGTGAAGCCGTCTCTGTCATCCCATATGATTGATAAACTGGTATCCCTTTTTCCTGACACTCCAGTAAATATTTCTCTGGTACTGGACCTCCACCTACAAGCATGCAACGAAAACTCTCTGGATATCTTTCTTTTTCTAATTGCTCGATCATTTGCTTTAACATTGTTGTGACAACAGATACAATCGTAACCCCATCACGCATAATCGCCTGATTCATTTTGGCAGCATCAAACCGTTCATGCAAAACAACCCCAATTCCATAAATAACACTTCTCATTAATATTGATAAACCACTAATATGAAATAGGGGAACAGAAAGTAGCCAACGATCATTCACTTGTAAACCCAAATTTAATGCAGAGCTTATCGCACTTGACCAATGGTTTCCATACGTTTGCATGACACCTTTTGGATTTCCTGTTGTTCCTGAAGTATACATAATTGTTGCCACTTTATCATGATAAAAACTCACTTGACTAAGACTAGGTAAAATTTCTTCTACATGATGAATAAATAAGTCTTCACAAACAATTGTCTTATAAACTTTAACATTCTTTTGAAATTCCCGGTTACAAATGATATATTCTGCTTCTACATCATCAATTTGCCAAGCAAGCTCTTGCTCTGAAAGACGAACATTAAGCATTACCGCCACGGCACCTAATGCAATAACAGCATGAATCGTTTCTATCATTTCCACACTATTCCTCATCAAAATCGCAATATGCTGGTTTTCTCTTATCCCATGCTTTGAAAGAATAGTAGCTCGCTGCTGAACTCTTTTATACAACTGTTCGAATGTTACTTCTTCATTATTTGCTTTAATAGCTAGACGCTTTGGCGTTAATTCTGCCCGTTGCTTTAACAAGTTAGGCATTTCTTGATTCATTTATCTCACCACCACAAAAATTCCTTTAGATGATAAAAACAGCTTGATGATCAATCTCATCAAGCTGAATGTTTTCTTAATTTCATCTATTAAGGGAAACGAGGGAACTGCTTAAAGTCAGGGTTACGTTTCTCCTTGAATGCATCTCGGCCTTCTTTCGCTTCATCTGTTGTGTAATATAACAATGTTGCATCTCCAGCAAATTGTTGGATTCCAGCAAGACCATCTGTGTCAGCATTAAATGCAGCTTTTAAGAAGCGAATCGCAGTTGGACTCTTTTCAAGAATTTCTTCACACCATTTTACAGTTTCTTCTTCTAACTGTTCTAAAGGCACAACTGTGTTTACTAATCCCATGTCTAATGCTTCCTGGGCATTATATTGTCGGCAAAGATACCAAATTTCACGAGCCTTCTTATGTCCAACAATACGTGCTAGATAGCCTGAACCATATCCAGCATCAAAGCTTCCGACTTTTGGACCAGTTTGTCCAAAAATAGCATTGTCCGCAGCAATTGTTAAATCGCAAACGATATGTAATACATGACCACCACCGATTGCATATCCAGCAACCATTGCAATAACTGGTTTCGGTATTACACGAATTAAACGCTGTAAATCAAGAACATTTAAGCGAGGAATTTGGTCATCTCCAACATATCCACCATGTCCTCGAACCTTTTGGTCCCCACCAGAACAGAATGCTTTTCCACCTTCACCAGTTAAGATGATAACACCAATATTTGCATCATCACGTGCATATGCAAATGCATCAATTAATTCCATTACTGTCTTTGGAGTAAATGCATTATGTACATGTGGACGGTTAATTGAGATTTTTGCAATTCCATTATATGTTTGATAAATGATTTCTTCATATTGACGCTCAGTAACCCATTCAATTGCCATATAAAAGCCTCCTAATGTTGTTCGTTTTTTAAAAACTCACTTACTATTTTACCAAAGATTCGCGGTTGTTCCACATGAATTGCATGACCTGTATCGTTTATTTCCTTTAAAGTCGAAATTGGAAGAAGCTTATTCATCTCCTTGGCAATCCCACAAAACTTTTCATCTAATTGTCCACATATTAAAAGAGTAGGCACTTTTACTGTTTGTAACTTATTCCACCAAGTAGGCTGTGCACCAGTTCCAGTGCCGATTAAGCTATTAGCTAAGCCGATGGAGCTATTTTTATGTCGTTGCTCACGTAGCCATAGCTGTTGAGCTTCCGGTAAGCGACGTTGTGACGAAAACAAAGGGATTTGCTCCCATTTCCTAACAAAGCTTTCAATCCCATTGGAAATGATTTCATTTGCAAGATTTTCATCAGCTCTTACCCTCATTAATCGCTCCTCCATTGTTCTCAATCCTGGAGAGCTGCTTTCTAAAATAAGTTTTTCAACATAATTTGGATATAGAACAGCAAAAGATAAGGCAATCCTTCCACCCATTGAATACCCAAGAATATTTACTTTTTCAAGCTTTAATTGAATAACTATTTCTCGTAAATCCTCAACGATTTCTTCCACTTTATATCTTGAAGGATCATATGGCTTATCAGTCAGACCATGACCAATCATATCAATTCTAATGACTCTATAATCTGTTAGAAACGATAGTATATACTGCCAGTTTTCTGAAGAGCCTGTAAAACCATGAATGAGTATCAGCGGTTCCCCATCTGATAGTGAATCTTCGATATGATAATGAATACCTCTAACCTTCATAGTTCTTCAACACACTTCTTATTTCCCGGGAAACAATTTCTAACAAATCTCGATGAACTTTGACACGAGTCGATCGATCCGTTGGTATTTCTATCACTTGTAATCCTTTTTTTGTTTGACTTTCAAGTAGAGAAACACGAAAATCCTCCCATGACTCGGTTTTTGTGTAGTGGCCATGGTACATATTAACTACTTTAGAAAAGTCTAAGCCTATTGGAGTCCCATATAATGTTTCAAAATGTTTCTCTTCCTTTGATTGAGGCAAAAATGAAAAAATCCCACCACCATCATTATTAATTAATAAGATAACAATATTAAGCTGATTCATTTTAGCTGCTAGTAACCCATTTAAATCATGGTAGAACGATAGATCACCTATCAATAAATAAGTTGGGTTGGTCTGTTCAACACTAATACCTAACGCAGTCGACACAACACCATCAATACCACTTGCACCTCGATTAGCAAATAGTTTAATGTCCTTATCAGTATGTCCAAAAAAAGTATCAACATCGCGAATTGGCATACTATTTCCAACTACTAGATTACTTTCACTCGGCAAGTAAGTCTGTAGCTCTTTGACAACTTTTCCCTCAAACATTTCTGTTGTTTGTTGTAGCTCTTCATCGATTCTCTTCCAAAATATATGATTAGCTTCATGCCATGCTTGATAGTAAGCATTTATAGGCTTTTGTTCAATTTTATTTATTAGTTCATTACAAAAGATTACCTCATCACATGTAATAAAGTATGAAGCATTTAAGGTCGGGTCGCGATAAACACCACTATTATCAACAACAATTTGAGTTATATCAGGGTTATTTTTCAGCATTTGCATAATTGGTTTTGAAACTGGCATCGCTCCAAATCGAATGACTACCGTAGGCTTCAGTACCTTCTGAATTTCACTGTCTCTTAAGAGAGAATCATAGCTTTCCACCACAAAATGAGGATTGAATTTTCCAGCCCGAAGTTGTGAGAGTGGATCAGCTAATATAGGAAATTTCAAATGATTCGCTAGAGCTAGAATTTCACTTGCGATATTGTCATTTTCATGCTCTCCACAAATAATGACACCATTTGAATGGCGATTTAACAAATGAGAAATGGAATCCAGCTCTTCATTTGAAATAAGAGAATTAGATTTTGCCATATGTAAATATGTCCCGCGATTATCTAGTTTCGTCCATAAATCTGGAAGACTTGTATTTGGAACTAACGGTTCTCTAAATGGAAAATTCAAATGAACGACACCAGCTGGATTCGCTGTTGCTGTTCCAACTGCTCTAGCTGCAATAGTTTTCGCATAGCGAA
This sequence comes from Metabacillus niabensis, assembly GCF_902829255.1. Taxonomy (GTDB): domain Bacteria; phylum Bacillota; class Bacilli; order Bacillales; family Bacillaceae; genus Metabacillus; species Metabacillus niabensis. Next base: position 14,964 of record NZ_CADEPK010000117.1, read on the forward strand.
ACATAGATTGGTTTTCTTCTGGTAATGCCAGATCGACAAACCACTTTGCATAATTCCGGTACATGTGCAATTGATCAATTGCCTGTGGTGCACCTACATCACGTAATTCATGTGGGCGGTCAGCTGTTAGTACAACTAACGGAACCCTTGCATAATGCGCTTCAACAATGGCTGGATAATAATTTGCTGCAGCAGTTCCAGAAGTACATAGCAATGCAACAGGCTTATTTTGCGACTTGGCAATACCAAGTGCAAAAAAGCCTGCTGATCTCTCATCAATATTTATATAACAAGTTAAACTAGGATGCTCAGCCATTAAAATTGCTAAAGGAGTTGAACGTGATCCAGGACTTATGACTACTTTTTCTACACCAGAACTGACAAGCTCCTCTACAAAGCTTGCAACATAACGTGTAAATGAATCAGCATCCATCATACTCTTTCCCTCCTAAAGCAGATAACATTGGCTTTAATTTCATTTTTGTTTCGAGATATTCTGATTCAGGTTGAGAATCCTTGACAATTCCACAACCTGCAAATAATGCTGCTCGATTTTTTTCAACTAATCCAGACCGGATAGCGACGACAAATTCGCCATTATCCTCATGATCAAACCACCCAATTGGCGCAGCATACCATCCGCGATGCATCGGCTCCAAAGCCCTTATTTTTTCTAGTGCTTTTTCTTTCGGATATCCACCTAACGCAGGTGTTGGGTGTAATCTAGCTACCATTGATAGTAAGGAATGACCTTCTTTAGCAAACCCTCTAACAGGTGTATATAAATGCTGGATATTTTTCGTTTTCAAAACTTGCGGATTTGCTGGAACATTTAAATCATAACAGCAGCTTTCCAAAGCTTCTTTAATCATCTTAACAACAATATAATGCTCATGTAAATTTTTATCATCACTTAATAACTGTTCACCATAATATTTATCCTCGTAGCTTGTACTACCTCTATTAATTGATCCTGCTAAACATGTAGATAAAACTTGGTTCTCCTCTTTCTTCACCAATCGCTCTGGTGTAGCACCTAAAAATTGCTGTAGTCCATTCTCAAAGCAAAAGACAAAACTAGTTGGCTGTTCCAGTTGTAAACGTCCTATCACTTCATAGGAATTAATATTATTCGTGAATTCTAAATGGACCTCTCGAGCTAATACAACCTTATCTATTTCATTTGCTCGAATATCCTCTGTTGCTTGCTGTACTGCCTCAACCCACTCTGCTGTTTTTAATTCGATTGAAGCGAATTCGTTACCTTTTTCACAATCTATATGAAATGGAATGACATTCAACTGTTCAGTATACTTTTCGAAATGCTTAACACATACTTCTAGTTGGTCATTCGGTGAAATAAGCTTATTGATCGTTAAAAACGTTCTGTTATCCTTTACAGTTAACATTCTTGTAGGTAACACAAATTTGGCTTCTGAAAACGAATTCCATAACGGACCTTTTTCTTTCAATGGATCAAATGAAAAGCCACCAAATAGTAATGGGCCAGTACCAATTAACCGCTCATGAGAAATGACAGTCTTTGTAATTTGTTTCCACTGTGTTTCGATTTTCTGAAATCGTTCATATGATTGATTATTATTTTCGAGCACAAGCTCATTTCCTAATCCAACCAATGTATAATTCTCTTTTGGTGTAGACCAAAAGAAACGCTCTCCTAAACTTAAGCTTTCACCAGAAGTGTAGAAATGGAGGGGGTTGATTGCATCCACTTCTTTTACTGCACTTACGATTACCGATTGATTCGTTCGCCTTGCTTCTTCTAATGAATGTATGATTTTTTCTCTTATTGTATGATCCAAAGTTGTTAACAAATGCTTATCCCCCCGACACCGAAAATAGCTTATATAAAGATACACCTACTTTAAAAGGTGTGTCAAATAGAATAGATTGTTTCGTTATTTTTGCATGCTATTCTTATTATATATCTTCATCTTCAGGATTAAAATGAAAAGGTAAAAAACATGCAAACATTTTATAGGTATAAATGGTAATAATAAGTTTAATGTTTGATTTTTTCATTTAATATCGAAGCACTATGTGTATTTTGTAATTTTTTTCATTCATGTTTCCCTAAAAAACTGATCATAATAGGGATAGAACTAATTTAGGAAGGAGCGTGGATGGCATGCTAAGTTCACAACAAGTAGAGTCCTTCCGTTCACAGCTTGAAGAAATGAAGGATGAAATTAAACAACGTATGGACATGACAGCACATTTTGGATTAGAGGCTGGTCATTTTCATGAATCAGTTGGTGATCTTTCCAGTTATGACAACCACCCAGCTGATGAAGCAACAGAACTTTATGAACGAGAAAAAGACATTGCTTTAAATGAACATATTGAGGAAGAATTAAACGATATAAACCGAGCTCTGAAAGCAATTGAAAATGGAACATATGGTAAGTGCCAAGTCTGCGGAATAGAAATCCCTATAGATAGACTTGATGCAATCCCAACTACAACGACATGTATTAACCATGCTCCAGAGGAGGTTGTATCCCATAATCGGCCAATTGAAGAAGGTGTATTAATGCCTCCTTTCGGAAAATTTAATTATGATGATAAAGATGAAGATGTTGCGTTTGATGCTGAGGATGCCTATCAAATTGTAAACAGCTTTGGTTCTTCTGAAACACCTTCTGACTTATCCTATCCTAAAGACCATTATAATGACGTCTACATGGATTCAGAGGAGCCAGAAGGTTATGTAGAAGATTATGAAAACTTTATTGGTACTGATATTGAAGGTAAAAACATCACAGTCTATCCATCTACACAGCATGAGAAATATGAAGAGGAGCTTGATGAAGAGGGTATAATGACAATGTTTGGTGATTTACCTGGCTATGAAAAGGATCCATATACTGAAAGAGACGCTGACTAAGTAAATGCCATCTTTAAAAGATGGCGTTTTTTATGGAACCATTAGTTAAAGTCAGAAACAGCCAAAAGTAAAATAAAACCAATAAATTTTCTTCTCTATTAGGGAGAAACCCTGTAAAATAAGGATGATATATTTATATGTATACATACCTGAGGGGGAAACAAATATGAACGCACATGAAATTGATTATGAACTGCATGGAGACGATATGCAATGTGTTGAAATTGAACTAGACCCAAATGAAAGCGTCATCGCTGAAGCCGGCGGTATGATGATGATGGAAGATGGCATAGACATGGAAACAATTTTCGGTGACGATAGTGGTCAAAAAGGGTTTCTTAGTAAGCTAGTTGGAGCAGGGAAGCGAGTACTAACGGGCGAAAGCTTATTCATGACTGTTTTTACAAATAAAGGTGTTGGGAAAAAACGTGTTTCCTTTGCAGCACCATATCCTGGTAAAATCATTCCGGTTGACTTAAGCAGTCTTGGTGGAAAAGTAATTTGTCAAAAGGATTCATTTTTATGTGCTGCAAAAGGAGTATCAGTTGGAATAGATTTTCAGAAGAAATTAGGAACAGGCTTTTTTGGTGGAGAAGGCTTCATCATGCAGAAGCTTGAAGGTGATGGTCTAGCATTTTTACATGCTGGAGGCACGATTATTCGAAAAGATCTACAGCCCGGTGAAAAACTTAGAATCGATACTGGTTGTCTTGTCGCATTGACAAAAGATGTAGATTATAATATTGAATTTGTTGGTAAAGTAAAATCAGCCTTCTTCGGAGGTGAAGGATTATTCTTTGCTACCGTACAAGGACCAGGAACTGTTTGGATTCAAACCTTACCATTTAGTCGTCTTGCAGACCGTGTGATTGCAAGTGCCCCTTCAGCAGGAGGAGATAGTCGTGGTGAAGGTAGTATTTTAGGCGGTATAGGTCGATTATTAGATGGTGATCGATAAAAAGGAGAAAACTATTAGGTTATTACAATGTAATATTCCGCTATAATCACAGCAATTCACCTTTGTTAATGTAAAAAGGAAAGAAGGATTTCTGCGTCCCCTTTCCTTTTTATTATTGCTTGGGAGCTATTTCTGATTACTTTGAAGAACAGGTGTTATATTCCAAATTTCCTCTGCATACTGCTGAATCGTTCGATCACTAGAAAATAATCCAGAATGAGAAATATTGACTAATGCCTTTTTTAGCCAGGTTACTCTATCCTGATAAGCAATTCCCACTTTTTCCTGTACATCAATGTAAGAAGCGAAATCCCGTAAAACAAAATATTGATCATTTTGTACTAGCAACGAGTCTGCTATCGATTCGAATTCTCCTTCATCTTCATTGAAAAAACCATTTGTTAATTGGTCTACAACTTGGCGAATTCGTTGGTCATGATGATAATATTCCATTGAGCGATAGCGACCATTTTCCTCGTATTTCAAAACCTCATCAGCCGTCAACCCGAAGGTAAAGATATAGTCAGCGCCAATCTCCTCCATCATTTCAATATTCGCTCCGTCTAACGTACCGACTGTTAAGGCACCGTTCATCATAAACTTCATATTTCCAGTTCCCGATGCCTCTTTGCTAGCAGTTGATATTTGTTCACTTACATCTGCAGCAGGAAAAATATCCTCAGCTAATGAAACTCGATAATTTTCCATGAAGACAACTTTGATAACCTGAGAAACCCTCGGGTCATTATTTACCTTTTCTGCTAGGGAATGAATTAGCTTAATCACTTTTTTTGCATAGTAATATGTTGGTGACGCCTTGGCACCAAAAATAAATGTTCGTGGCTGAATGAAATAGTTTGGATCCTCCTTTAGCCGATTATATAGATACATAATGTGAAGGACATTTAATAATTGACGTTTATATGCATGCAATCTTTTAACCTGAACATCAAAAATGGAATCAACATCTACCTTAATACCATTCTTTTCAGCTATTTTCTTTGCTAAAATTTCTTTTCGCTTTCGTTTTACATTTGCAAATTGTTCAATTAATAAAGGGTCATCAACATGATTTCTTAATTCGATTAACTTCTCTGGCTGCTTCACCCATTCGTTTCCGATACTATTAGTAATTAATGCTGTTAATTGAGGGTTAGCCTTTAATAGCCATCTGCGGTGTGAAATTCCATTCGTTTTATTATTAAATTTCCAAGGATAAAATTCATAAAATGATTTCATTTCTCTATTCTTTAATATATTTGAATGAATTTTCGCCACTCCATTAATACTGCTGCTCCCTACGATTGAAAGGTGTGCCATTTTCACTAAACCGTGGGCAATGATCGCCATATGCTCAATTCGTTCCCATTCTCCAGGATACCGCTCCCATAGTTCTGCACAAAACCGTTCATTAATTTCCTCTATTATCATATAAATTCTAGGCAATAAGGGTTTAAATAGATGAACAGGCCACTTCTCCAATGCCTCTGAGAGAATCGTATGATTTGTATAAGAAACAGTATGACTCGTTACCTCCCAAGCCTCCTCCCAGCTAAATCCTTCTACATCTATTAATATTCTCATTAATTCAGGTATCGCCATTGCAGGATGGGTATCATTTATATGAATCGCTACATAATGATGAAGCTCTCTTAAATTTGATCTTTCCTTTTTATACGAAGCTATAATGCTTTGAATACTAGAAGAAACGAGAAAATACTGCTGCTTCAACCGTAAAATTTTCCCATGATCATGTGTATCATCCGGATATAAAAAATCAGTAATTGCTTCTGTTTCCCGTTTGTAGGATAAAATATCTTGGTCTGGACCAAATGCAGCTAGTTCTGCATTCCATAGTCTTAATGTATTAACAGTGTCTACCTGGTATCCAACAACAGGCATATCATATGGAACTGCTAAAACCTTCTCTGCATCAACATGTTTAAAGGTAAGAATATTGTTCGTATAATTTGTTTCAATTCTTCCCCAAAATGATATTTCAACCGCTTCCTCAGGCTTACGAACTTCCCAAACATTCCCATGACGTAACCATTGTTCTGGTAATTCCACCTGATAGCCGTCAACAATTTTTTGATCAAATAATCCATGCTTATATCTAATACAATATCCATGCCCTGGTAAATTCAATGTTGCTAACGAATCCAAAAAGCATGCTGCTAATCTCCCTAATCCTCCGTTCCCTAAGGCAGGGTCTGATTCACATTCTTCAATTTCACTTAATGAAATATGTAAATCCTTCAATCCTTCTTCAACAACATCCTTTATTTGCAAGTTTAATAAATTCTGACCTAATAAACGTCCTAGTAAAAACTCAATTGATAAATAATACACTTGTTTTTTATTATCTGCTCTGTATAATTCCTTTGTCTCAATCCATTTTGAACTAATATATTCTCTAACCATATTCCCTAACGTATGATATTGATCACGCTTTGTCGACTGTTCAAAGCCCTTTCCACACATGCTTTCTAATCTTTTTAAAAAGAATTCTTTAAACTCGTCTTTGTTAGAGAACACGTTTTTCCCTCCTAGTGATGAGTTCAGTATACAGCTCGTTATACATTTTTGCAGATTGCCTCCAGCTATAATCATGCTCCATAGCTCGTTTAATTAATTGCTGCCATATTTCCTTCTGATGGTAAAACTCAACTGCTCGATAAGTGGTATGTAGCATATCATGTGCATTGAAGTTTCTAAACGTAAAGCCGTTACCTTCTTCTGTATCCTCACGATAGGAAAACACAGTATCATTTAATCCTCCTGTCTCTCTAACTATTGGAATCGTGCCATATCTTAACGCAATGAGTTGACCTAACCCGCAAGGCTCAAACTTAGAAGGCATTAAAAACATATCCGCTCCTGCATATATCCGATGTGCAAGCCCTTCATCAAAGCCAATATAAGCTTTAAATTTTTTAGGATAAAGCCATTCCATATGTGCGAAGAAATCCTCGAACTCTTTATCACCAGTACCTAGGACAATCATTTGAACATCCCGACTCAAAATTTCATGAAGAACACGTTTAATTAAATCTAAGCCTTTTTGCTTCGTTAACCGAGTTACCATTGAGATAAGGGGTGTATCTACTTTGATTGGTAACCCAAATTCAGTTTGTAAACTAGCTTTATTAACAGCTTTTTTCTTCATTGAATCAATATTATATTGTTCCTCAATCTCCTCGTCTGTTTCTGGGTTATATATTCTTTCGTCTATTCCATTAAGAATCCCAACAAGCTTAGCAGAATTTGAGCGTAATAGCCCATCAAGACGCTCTCCATAATAAGGAGTTTGGATTTCTTCTTTATAAGTCGGACTTACTGTCGTAATCATGTCAGAGCTTTCAATTGCAGCCTTCATAAAACTGACATTTCCATAAAATTCAACGAACTTAAACTTCTCCTCATCGGTATTAAGAAGATCACTCAATATTCCGAATGGGAAGATTCCTTGGAATTGTAAATTATGAATTGTAAAAACAGTTTTCACCTTTTGATAAAACGGCTTTTTCGCATATTCCTCTTTCAAAAGAAAACTAATCATCCCTGTATGCCAATCATGTGAATGAATAATATCTGGCTTGAAGTCAATTACTGGTAAAGTATCTAATACCCCTCTACAAAAAAAAGAAAACCGCTCTGCATCATCATAATGCCCATATAAAGAATCACGATAAAAATAATACTCATGATCAAGAAAATAATAAGTCAATCCTTCATATTCCAGCATTTCGACTCCACAATATTGCTGTCGCCAGCCAACTGATACAGTCAGTTCGTCTATTTTCACCATTTGTTCCCGAATATTCTCTGGGATACAGCTATATTTTGGAAGGATTATCTTTACATTTGCTCCTAGCTTCTTTAATTCCTTTGGTAAGGCACCTGCTACATCGGCTAAACCACCTGACTTAACAAATGGTACACATTCAGAAACAGCAAATAAAACATTCACGACTTCATCATCGCTCCTTGGATTGTTCTTTTTCTTAATACTTGTGGAAGCAGGGCTGAACCTTTCACAGTCGTTCTATCTAACACCTGTACATCCTTATCAGCAATCATATTCTCTAATGTACAATCCATTCCGATTTGTGAATGCTGCATAATTACACTGTTTTTAATAACCGTCCCTCTTCCGATATGTACTCCACGAAAAATAATACTATTCTCGACTACTCCTTCAATTGTACAGCCATTTCCAATTAAAGAGTTTTTCACCATTGCATGTTTTCCATACTTTGTTGGCGGCTCATCCTTAGCCTTTGTTAAAATTGGCCGATGCTTCAAAAAGATTTCATTCCAAATCGTTGGCTTCAAAATTTCCATACTGTGCTTATAATAACTACTTATTGAATCAATCACAGCAACATATCCTGAAAATTCATAATCGCATATGAGGAGATTATCTGGATTTTCACTAACAACCTCTGCTAATGTGTTAGCCTTAATTCTTTCTTTATTCTCAATTAGGTCAATAAGTAGCTTCGTTGACATGATATACATTTGTAAAGACTTACCATCTTTTTTCACTTCCGTAATATCACAGCGATTTTGAAGATGACGGTTAAGTACCTCCTCATAATCAATATTACAAACTGTATAACAATTCGTAATCAACGCATATTCTTGCGTGCTTCTCAAAAAGAAATCTATATGATCCGAAAACTGACGGAAGGATCCAAATTCATCGTACTCATTATGTAAATGAGGAGATGGGAAAAAGAACAAACCATCCTTCTTTCGGTTTAAATCCCACTGTTTACCTGATCCTAAATGATCCATTAATGAGCGGTATTGATACTTCGGAAAAATAGCAACACTATGAATTTGTGAATTAACCATATTCGATAGAACGAAATCAATGAGGCGATAACGCCCAGCAATCGGGATTGCAGCTAAAGAGCGATGTGCTGTTAAATCCTCTATCTTTTCTTTATAAGCAGTTGCATCTATAATTCCTAGCATTTTCTTATTCATTTCTGCCTCCCTATAATGGTTAATGGCTGGAACTATTATATCTACAGTTCCAACCATTTAGTTCTCATTCAACTTTGTCAACATTGCTTTTCATTTCATTTATTAAAACGGTATATACCCTATTTCTCAATCGTTATTGATCAATTTCATTCATGATCAAATTATTAAATTTTAAATTATTTGGCTATCAATGACTGTTGAAATTTCTTCAACATATTCCTCTGTTACAAGTAATATTTCTTCAGAATTTGTATCTGGACAAATAACCGTCCCATTTGGAATTACAACCCCACTAGGAATGATTGCATTTTCGATATAAGCATTTTCCCCAATCACAGCATCAGGCATAATTACTGAATTTTTTACAATTGTTTTCTTACCGATTGTTACTCCTTGGAATAATACAGAATGATGAATATTTCCCTGCACAACACATCCATCGTTAATTAATGATTCTGATACAATTGCTTCATTTCCTATAAATTGTGGGGGATGATTTGAATTAACCGTGTAAATTTTCCAATTCTGGTCAAATAAATTTAAATCTGGATGATCTTTTAATAAATCCATATTCGCTTCCCAAAGGCTTTTAACCGTTCCGACATCCTTCCAATAGCCTTTAAACGGATATGCAACAACATGACGTTTTTCTTCTAATAATAATGGGATAATATCTTTACCGAAATCATGACTAGAATACTCATTTTTCTCATCTGCTTCTAAATATTTCTGAAGCACTGACCACTTAAATATATATATCCCCATTGATGCTAAATTGCTTTTTGGTTGAGAAGGCTTCTCTGCAAATTCAACGACATTCATCTTTTCATCAGTATTCATAATTCCAAATCTACTAGCTTCCTCCCATGGAACTTCTATAACAGATATCGAAACATCTGCATTTTTATGAATATGGTAATCTAGCATCTTTGAGTAATCCATTTTATAAATATGATCCCCGGACAAAATCAAAACATATTCTGGGTCATATTGGTTAATGTAATTAATATTATGATAGATGGCACTTGCTGTTCCTTGATACCATTTCATCTCAGACGATTCTGTATAAGGAGGTAGAACGGTAACTCCACCGTGTTTACGGTCTAAATCCCATACGCTTCCAATTCCAATATAAGAATTTAAAACAAGTGGTTGATATTGGGTTAACACCCCTACAGTATCTATATCTGAATTCGTACAATTGCTTAAAGTAAAGTCAATAATTCGATACTTTCCTCCGAAAGGAACAGCTGGTTTTGCAATATTTTTTGTAAGTGAACTTAATCTACTTCCCTTACCCCCTGCTAGTAACATTGCGACGCACTTTTTTCCCATTTGCTTTCTCCCCTCTTTTTTTAACTGCACGGAAAACAACAATTCCGTATGGTGGAACCGTCACCGAGAGATTGAATGGTTTCCCATGCATTTCTCCTACTGCTGCCTTAATATTTCTTTTATTTACCTGATTTGAACCACCGTACCTCGCATCATCACTATTAAGGACTTCAACATACTCCGTCTCAAGTGGTACACCAATTTTATAATCGTGATAAACAATAGGTTTAAAATTACATATAATGACGAGTAAATCATTTTCCTTTTTTCCTTTTCGAATAAAGGAAAAAATACTTTGTTCAAGATTATTTACATCAATCCATTCAAAGCCGCTCTCTACATGATCCAGCTCAAAAAGTGCCTTTTGTTTACGATATAATTGCATTAACTCTTTATAATAAGTGCGTATTTTACTATGCATCTCATAATCATCTAAAAACCAATCTAACTGCTCTAAATCCTTCCACTCATCAAATTGTCCAAACTCACCCCCCATAAATAATAGCTTCTTTCCAGGATGAGTTATCATATACCCATACAACAAACGTAATTGAGCAAACTTTTGCCAATAATCACCTGGCATTTTATTTAGCAAAGATTTTTTTCCGTGCACAACTTCATCATGTGAGAATGGTAAGATGAAATTTTCCGAAAATGCATATAAAAGGGAGAATGTTACTTTATGGTGGAAATTATGTCGTTGCTCTGGAGAAGTCTCCATATAGGTCAAAATGTCATTCATCCAACCCATATTCCATTTATAGTTAAAGCCAAGACCACCTGACGAGGTAGGAGCAGTTACCATTGGCCAATCAGTTGAATCCTCAGCAATCATTAAAATATCTGGGTCTCTTGCAAAAACTGCTTCATTAAGCTTTTTCAGGAACTGAACAGCATGATGATTTTCAACAAGTTCATTTGAATTTGGCCAATACAGCATATTGGCAACAGCATCAACACGAAAACCATCAATATGAAAATACTCTACCCAAAAAATAGCGTTAGAAATAAGAAAGCTTTGCACCTCTGGTTTTCCTAAATCAAAATTTGCGGTACCCCATTCATAATTTTCTCGATCCTTTTCATGGTAATATTCAAAAGTTGGTTCACCATCAAACATATATAAACCATGGGCATCTTTACAGAAATGGCCTGGAACCCAGTCGATAATAACCCCTATATCTGCTTCATGACATTCATTAACAAAACTCATAAATTCGTGTGGTGTCCCAAAACGACTAGTAACTGAATAATAACCAGTACCTTGATACCCCCAAGATCGATCATATGGATGCTCAACAATTGGTAATAATTCAATATGGGTAAATCCATGTTCAATTACATAAGGAATTAATTCCTTTGCTAACTCTGAATAACTTAGTAAGTCTCCATTTTCCTTAACCTTCCATGAACCAAGATGAACTTCATATATGGAAATCGGATTATCATAAGGCTGCTTCCTCCGTTTTCTTCGTCTCCATTTTTGATCACTCCATTTATATCCGGAAAGATCATAGATAATCGACGCAGAATTTGGTCTAACCTCAGAATAAAATGCATAAGGATCTGCTTTTAAAATTGAAGTGCCAGTTTTTGTGATGATTTCATACTTATACAATTCTCCTACACCTAAATTAGCTATAAAAAGAGTCCATATCCCCTCCTCATTCATTCGTTCCATTTGATGGTTTTCTCCATTCCAGGAATTAAAATTCCCAACTACACTAACTTGATTTGCATGTGGTGCCCATACACAGAAGTTTGTTCCAACGATACCATTACGCTCCTGAATATGAGCTCCAAAAAATCCATAGCTTTCAAAACACTGTCCTTCGTGAAACAAATGAATGTCAAAGTCTGTTGGACAAATGAGAGTCACCTTGGTCACCCTTTCTCTTAATATCTCTATGCTAAACATTCAAGACTTACAAATAGATCCCTCCAATGAAAACGGTACTATTTAACGAC
>NZ_CADEPK010000118.1 GCF_902829255.1 Metabacillus niabensis
ATAAAACTCCTCCGTATGCTCATATTTTGGTTGGGGAACCAAAAATATTTTAGCACCACGGAAGAGTTTTTTTAATACCACGCTGAAAGCTTTTTGGAACCCTAGGCCTAGCCTAGGGTTTTCTTTTTCACAAAGTAAAACCCACTCAAAAAATCTTTGAGTGGGCTCTACGATTAACCTAATTTCCGAAATATGAATGATTACTTTGTTGTCAGCTAGTTTAATGGTTTCCATTTATTACGAATAGCATTATTTAATCATTTACCATCATAGTATGTTATGCAGTTAAACCTGTTGCTTCGTCCAACCCAAGCATAATATTCATATTCTGTATAGCTGCACCCGCAGAGCCTTTACCTAAATTGTCTAACCTTGTCATAATCATGATTTGTTCCTCATGCCCAAATACAAATTCGTCAGTTCTATTCGTATGATTACACTCTTCAGCATTAAAAAATCCATTTTCTAAATAGGATTCATCATTATAAGGGATGATGTGAATATATTTTTCATCTTTATAGTAATCTGAAAGTACCTCACAAATCTCTTTAGCAGTCACTCTCTTTTTTAGTAGTCTAGTTGTTAATGGAATTGATGTGACCATTCCCTTATAAAAATTACCGACAATTGGACTGAATATTGGCGGATATGCAAGTCCAGTTGTATGCTGCATTTCCGGTAAATGCTTATGGCTAAAAATTAAAGAATAATGTTTTGGACTATTTATCGCTTGCAAACTACCAGTTTTATAGGTTTGAATTAAATTTTTGCCACCGCCACTATAGCCAGTAATTGATTGACACGTAATTGGATATTCTTTTGGAATTATTTGATTTTTTATAAGGGGATATAGTCCGATAATAAAGCCTGTTGCATGGCAGCCTGGTACAGAAACTCGATTTGAATGTACTATCAATTCTCGTTGCTCTCGATTAAGTTCCGGCAAGCCATAGACCCAATTTTTATTGGTTCTAAATGCAGTGCTTGCATCTATCACCCTTGTTTTATTATTTTCTATCATTGAAACAGCTTCTTTTGATATTGAATCTGGTAAACATAAAAAAACGATATCTGCTTCATTTAATAATATACGACGTTTCTCAGAATTTTTACGATCCACCGAATCAATTTTTAGAATCTCAAGATCATTTCTATTTGCTAAAAAATCATGAATTTTTAATCCTGTTGTACCTTCCTGTCCATCAATAAATATTTTATACATTAGAAAATTCACCTTCCGACTATCCGACTTTACATAATAATACATTTAGTTGTATTATTATTCAATCATAAAATATGATTCACTCCATTAGAAGGAGAGGTCTAAATTTACGAGTAGCATTTTCAACATTATTTACTTTTTAAGGTCACGACAATTATTTCTGGTCGATTATTTATTCGAAGTGGGATTGGATTGTTACCTAAACCTCTACTCACAACCATAATCGAACTTTCAATATGAAATACACCACCATCAAAATCAGAAAAAAAACCCTCTGTTGAAACTAATCCACCGATAATTGGTAAACGTATCATTCCTCCATGAGTATCACCAGAAAATATTAAATCTGCTCCCCAATCTGCATATTCCTCGATATAAAAAGGTCTATGTGAAAGTAAAATGTTCACTTCATCTTCAACAGATTCTCCTAATCGTTCGTTCATTTGAATTTCTCCAGATAAATGCTCTTTTAATCCAAATATGTTAATTTTTTCGTTTTGTCTTTTAATGGTTACCTGTTCATCATTTAGTACTTCAACACCAAGATTTCTTAGTTTCTCTTCATATGCTTCTTTTGTACCAGCCACTTGATATTTATTTCTATCCTCGTAATATAAACCTTCTTCGTGTTCACCTGTTACATAATAAATTGGATAATTGTTATTCAGATTATCCACCAATTCTAATAGAATTTCACCGTTATTCGGAATATCATGTGAGTTATTTAACATATCACCCGTAATGACAATCATATCTGGTTCAATTTCATTAATTTTCTTAACCAACCTATTGTTTCCTTTACCAAATTCTTTATTATGCAGATCTGATAAGTGAACGATTTTAAAACCGTCAAACTCTACTGGCAAATCATCCAATTGAACAGCTTCATTTGTAACCGAAATCCAATTAAGCTGTGAAAAGTAATAAACGATAGAACAGATTAAAATTGCTAAAACTATTACAAATTTTTTACTGCGTTTTTTAACCATTATTTCCTCCTGTATAAGCTGAGTTGCTCTAAAGATAATTCCTAATGAAATGATAAAAATTACCCTTACCTTGTAAATAATTCGAGACTTCTAGTAATCAAAAATGAAAAGTATCCACCACTAACTAAAAGGTGGAATGTACCTAAAACAAAAGCAACAGACAAACTCTTAGTCTAATAAAATCAGGATTCCTTCAATCCAACCACTTGATTTTACCATATATTTCAATTGTCTGTATTAACTCGTTTCTCACCATTCAATTTTGAAATTATTTGTTGATTAAATTTTAGGTAATGTTACGATAGATTCATTTCTATCCCGATCCAATCATAAATATATAAATAATGGTTTTCGAAATCATAGTTCAACAATTGGTTGGAAAAATGTCTAATTAATAGAGGTGGAGATAGATGACAAGCAATATAATACCTATTTGGGATGAGCATTTATTTTGGCTAGAAATTTTACAGGATCATGCTTATTTTGTTAGAGACCATCTTTCGGTGAGTGAAGTTGAATATGTAAATATTTCTCAGCAGTATATTCATTTATTTGGTGAGCTTATTTCCACGCTTAACACGATACCTAAAACAGCAGATCATACTGATGAAACGCTTGTTTACTTTGCAAACAGAGCTTGGCCAGTTGCGAAAGGCTATTATGAATTTGAAGGGAAGCTACAATCACTTCGAATCGATAATAAAGTAAATTTAAATTTGTCTCCTACATATTTAAATGGAACACTCGCTGAAAATCAGGAATACCTACGAATTTTGACTTTCTTAGTCAAAGGGAAACAACCTGTTCCACTACCTTTAGTAGACCTAATGGACTTATGGCTAGAGGATCAATTAGGACATGTTCTGCTCTTTGAGGACTTACTTGATCCGATTGAAATTATGGCAGCAAATCAGGCTGGGGGATATATAAGAAGTTATCAAGCATTTATGCTTCAAAATCACCACTTAAAAGGATATTTGCGATTTAAAGAACCAAATTTTGCTCGGCAGAAGGAATTTGCCCATGAAGTCGGAAGAACCACACTTGAAATGAGTAGGTTTATTTATAATATGGTGATTAGATATAAAGAAAAAAAGCTTTTGAACAAATCAACTTTAAGGTTTCTTGAACATCATTTTCCGGAAACCTGTTATTTTATAAAAAAATTAAGCTATTATGCCCCTGAACTGCGTGAAGAAGCAAGTAATTGTTCTTTGCAAAGATTATCTTATTCTTAAAATATTATTTAATGGTACGCTTTCGAGGACGTATCTCTTTTGTTACGAGTAGTTTTTAAAAAATTTACGATGTTTTCGTAAATATTGCTGCTATGCAATCAAATATAATACTATTAACAAGAAAACTCGCACTAGAAAATTTGCGAGTTTTTTGTTATATAAGGATTTACTTGTTAACTAAAGTACCCTTTCAAAGAAGTTAAATGTTCTTCATTCACCAATTGCATATAAGTGTTTTTTCAACTTTAATGCTTCTTCACACATATTTTTTAATTCCTTAACAAAGTTCCTTATTTCTTGTTGAGGACCATATACACTGGCATATTTTTCGAATAACTTATCACAAATTTTAATAAGCTTTGGGATATCCTTTGTATAGATAATATCTGTTCCATAAAGGTTTAAATTCAATAATAAATCAAAAGCCCGATCCTTTCCAAACTCCTTAAGTAGATATTGTTGGAGCTTTTCATCAAAATGGACATACTCTTCCGCCTTAGTTGCTTCTCTATCTGTAACTGCTATAACAAAATCAATACCGCACATTATTTAAAGTCCCACCTGGTTGATATTTTTTAAACACACTACACCTTAATATTCTAAGACACTGGAGCTAACCTGTACAGTGAGTTGAACAGGGTTATTTCTATTACTCTAAGTTTAACATAAATATTCTAACGTTTATTAATGGGGGTTGATTGTAGATGTGGTTATTTGAAATTGAAGAACGGGCCTCCAACTAAAGACGGAAGCCCGTGTATTTTTAGAATTACTTCTTTTCCGCAAATTTCCAATAATCCATATTAAATAAGTTGTTCTCTCCTTCTCCTTTAAAGATGAAGAAGATATTATGTGTACCGCTAACATTGTTGACATTAGTCTTCATCAGCTGCCATTTCTGGTCTCCGCCAGTCGGATTAACGTCGAGTGTTCCGATCACTTCACCAACTGGGCTGTCTACGCGAATTTCAATTTCACCTCCGACAGTTGAGGCAATATTTGCTTCAAAGGATACAGCTCCATTTCTACCGAAATCCGCTTGGGAGACTGCAACCCAATCTCCATTATTGATATCGGTTACATTAAGGTTAATACTTTCAACCATACTGCCAGGTGCTTGAGATTTCTCAGTTTTAATACCTGCATTCCAGCCGATTGTTTCAGCCTCGTTCCGCTTATAAGGGTCAAGGTTTGCCACCTGGGATACACCTTTCATATCTGCTTTGACATCTTTAATCTTGCCATTCTCATCATATTCGACCTTATTAATATGAGGGGAACGATAACCTTTTGCTTTGTTCATGGCTTTTGCTACCGTTTGGGCATGGTATGTGATATATGTTTGACCTTTAAACTCAAAGAAATCTTGATGGTTATTTCCTCCGACACCGAAGAAAACCCATGGGTTCCTAAGTGCTGTACCCTCATACTTCCACGGTCCCATTGGAGAATCACTAGTCATATACGCAATTTCACCTGTCCCCGGATCATCATCCTGTCGCACACCAGAGAAGTTGGTACTATAAGAGTAATAGTATTTGCCATTTTTCTTGTGCATACCTGATGCTTCGAACAAGAATGGGGCATCAATGACTTGCGGTTCCCCTACAGTATGAATCATGTCATCACTTAGTTTAATGACTCTCGCAGTTGCCGGGTGTTCCGCTTGCTCCTGATTAGGTGGGTTACCAGGTACCCCTCCACCATAGTAAAGATATGCTTGACCATCGTCATCGACAAAGCCTGCCGGATCAAAAAGCCAGAGAACACCCTGAGCTGCAGGATCATTCCGACCGATTAACGGTTTTCCGAGCGGATCAGTCCAAGGCCCAATCGGACTATCGGATGTAAGAACACCAATTCCTGACGCGTTATTGGAAAAATAAAGGAAGAACTTATCTTCTCCATCAATCTCCTTATGTTCAACGGATACGGCCCATGATTGAGTTGCCCACTTTGCGGCACCATTAGGACCCGCAACAGGAATTGCACCGTGATCAGTCCAGTTGATCATATCATCAGAAGAGATAACATTAACCGTATTGATTTTGCTGTAGGTATTATCTATAAGATTTCCGTTTGCATCATATTCGAATTCGTCGTTTGTCATATAAATATAAACTCTACCATCATAGACCATCGCATGTGGATCAGCACCAAATTTATGGCTCATCAGAGCATTTGCATAACCAGGAATTTTTGCAATCGCACTTGTATCCAATTTTTTCAACCCAATGTTGGATACTGCTTCATCTACGGAATAGACGATATCCTTGCCATCTCTACTTTCGGCTGTAACAGAATTGGTCCGGATAACATCGGTCCGGTCGGATGTCACAAAATCTTTTACTTTTAGTTTGATTGTTGCGAATACATCTGAACCTTTATGTGCAATACTTACGTTCCCTCCCTTAACTTGAAGCTTTAAATGGTCCTTTGAATACGTATAAGAACTGGCTCCCCCCATAATATTCTTCGAATTGAACTCTACCCCAGTCACAGTAAGGCTATCGGGAATATTAAAAGATGCATTTAAAGATGTGTACTTTCCTTTTGCCAGTTCATCTAATTTCACTTGAACTTCTAGTTCCATATTGGGAGCCCCAATTACTTCCGGGACACTATTCAACTGAGCTTTCTTGGGTTGTTCCACTGAACTTATAGTTGCCACCTTATTTTCAACATTATTTTCATTTTGCTGTGCCGAAGCAATCGACCCATTACTTGGCACTAAATTTAACAGTACAGAAGAAGCCGCAGTAAGGGCTAACAATTTTTTATACACCATTATACATCTCCTTCTTCAAAATTTAAAAACCTTTAGCATTTTGCTGTGGTTGTATTTCAGTCCGGTGAAACTCCTGAGTCCCTTATATACTAATTTATCAATCAATCTTTTTTCTTTGACAACACCTCCTGAAAGTCAATATATAGAAAATTACTTACCTCAGCTTACTTTTTTCTTAATATCTATTGAAAAAGCTTGAACACTAATAGAATTATAAAGCGTTTACATTCGAATAAAAATGGAAAATATTTTGAATAAACTATAAATTTCTTTGAATGAAATAGATAATCTATTAAGATAAGTAGAAGATATTTAGAAAAAAGTGTGTTTTCTTGCTTAAAGCTATGTAATCCTAATGGAAAGTTTAGTTTTTATCTTTCACTAGAAGTGAAAATTGTCAAATCCTAATGTTGATAGGAACTACTCAGCATTAAAGAAATTGCGATATTGTGTTAATCATAAAAAAGTATATCGACTTATGCGGGGACTAGGATTGAAATGTGTAAAATTAATGCGCAAATCTCGAAAATACAATTCCTATAAGGGGAAGGTTTGGTAAAATAGCGAAAAACCGTCTATCCCGCCGTTTTAATACACCTATTCCTCTTCAAAAATTTGTAGACATTAAAGAATGACGAAGTGAAGTTGTATTTAAGCCCTATCCTTGACCTTTATAATGAATAAATAAACGTTCAACATTAAATCTTGTCATGGAACCTTAATACGAAACAATTAAGATTATAAAGAATCAAGCAACCTACCGTATTATCATTCATTCGGATCAAGGATGGCATTACCAGCACTACCAATGGGTGAAAACGTTAAAGGAAAATAAAGTATTCCAAAGCATGTCACATAAGGCAACCTGCCCAGACAATGCCTCAATGGAGAATTTCTTTGGCCTTTTAAAGCAAGAATGTATTACGGGGAAAAACTAGTAAGCTATGAAGATTTAAAAAGAAAAATAGAAGATTATATTTACTGGTATAACAATAAACGATCAAAAGAAAAATTGACTGGACTGGGTCCGGTTAAATCCGTATTCAATCCAGCCTATCAGCTGCATAATAAAAACTCTAACTTTTAAGGGTAACCACCTTTCATGGGCTCTAATTATCGATGAGTAATTATTAATTTTCTTGTAAATAGACTCAAAAAGCTTACCACTAGTGATAGGATTGTAAACAGGGCTACCCAAATAAAGAAAGTAGTATTAAAAATTGTTACCATTACTAAGCTTAATATTAAAAATGTGATGAGCGGCATTACAAACCACTTTTTAGTTAAAATTGAAAACAATATTGATGTCAAAACAACTGTAATTGGAAGTATAACCAAAACTAATGCATATATCAAACGTATACACTCCTTTAGTTTATATCTATCATTTTATAATGTTTTAGAAATACGTAATTTTTTCATTAACAAAGATGTTAAGATGCCTAATAACATGAAAAAAGTTAAAATACAAATTACACTAACTATCGGTTCATGTTTAAACGCAAAAATATATTTGTCTATTTCTAAAATTTCTTGAGGGTCTGTAGAAAGCTCTGAAGTGAATACTCTATGTTCTTGCCAATCTTCGTCAATCATCATATATGAACCTACCCAAGAAGTTGCAAAAAAGCTGTAAACAAATATAGGAAGTAGCAATATAAAAATAACAAGTCTTTTCAAACTTTATTCACTCCTCACTATAAAGCTCATTTAACCGTATTGAAGCCTCTTGTTTATCAAATGAACTAAACCATCGATATTGCTGTTTATCAATAATTCGATAATGCTTACTAACTAAATTTTGCTGCAACCGAAAACTTCCTTTTTTATCAACTTCCTTCCACCAGATTCTCCCTCCCATTGTCTTGTCCTTTGGTTTATCAATTCTATTATGAGCAATCGTCTCAATCACTTCGAGAGGATCCTCGCCTAATACAGATTGTAATACCTCACTGTCCCTAAATAATGAGCAAATAACTACTGAAATTGACCATCCCGCTAACACTCTCCCCTTTTCTATCTGAACGAGAGTTTTTTTAGAAATTCCCAAAATATCAGCCATTTTTTCTTGAGAGTACCTATTTTCTAATCTAATTAAACGTATTTTTGCTGAAATAATTTCAACTGCTTTCTCTTTATCGATATTAACACCCCTATATTTACCTTTTGCATGAATTAGTGTAATTTTACACCAATTGATAATCTTTAACAAGGATATTTTTCCAATTTATTTCAAACATTCATTATTTACTTACCTTAGCTAACTGTACAAACATTCTATTATGATACAAATAAAAAAGCTGTCTAAAATGACAGCTCTAAAACTTTATTGATTTATACAGGATGTTTTTTCTTTTTATAATTTACTTATCATTGATCCATCAGAATAAAACGTAACCAATGGAATTTCTGGAGTATTTTCTTCAGAAAGTATACACTGTTTTCCAAGAATCTTTGCTAAGCTTTTCATAAATTCAAATACTGTATTTGCATCATACACATTGTTAATCTCTTTCGGATCAATATCAAATTCTATCTCGTCTTCAGAAAAAAAATAACAGTTAATCAATATCCCGTTAATAGGGATTGTCAATCGAATATGATGATTCTTTTTTTCTTTGAATAAATAATCAACAAATTTCCCCTTATACTCAACTAATTGATCATCTTTGTATAATAAAATATTCCAAGAGGAAGTACGAATCCAGTCATAAAATTTTTGCCAATCATTTAAATTACAAGCTTGCACATAAATATCTCTTAAGCTTCCATCTTTGAAAAATACTCTTTCAATTACTTCGTCCGTCATTTGAAAAGTCATTTTATCAATCCTGTTACTTTTTATTTTTATTTTTTATATTTTCACACTAAAAAAACTTGCTACATGTATAGAAGACAATCTATGTTAGACGTTAAAATAAAATCAATTTAATTTTTAAAAACTTAAAAAGATGGATTTCGTCGTGAGCAAAATCCATCCTTCATTCTTTATTGTTTCATCGTATTCCTTACAAATAAAGACTTGTTTTTATAAACAATTGTACTAACGATTGCGAGTAGTAGTCCTGATATAAGAAATACCATTTGAACTCCTAACAAATCCGCTAACATCCCCATAATGAGAGAGCTGATACCAAAGATTCCTGTTCCTATCGCATTTAATGAAGTATAAACGGTTGACAACTGTTCTTTAGATACACTTGTTTGGATAACCGTTTGTTGTGAGATGTTTTTTACTTGTGTAAAAATGCCGATGCAAAGCGATAAGATGATGGCAATGATCGGTATACTATTTATACTAAATATGATTGTGACAATGAAGCTTGCAAATGACCCAACAAAAATAAAAGTGCCCAGTTTCTTTTCAATGAAAGGAGAAAATTTAATGCAATAAATACTTCCTACAATCAACCCTAAGAAGAAAGCACCATTGATAAATCCCCACCATTTTTCATCCACTTTTAATACATCATTGACAAATCCATATAAAATAGCTGCGATCCATACAGTTCCAGCAATCGTTTCGAAAAGATCTAACATAGCTATCCTTTTTAATACAGGAGTGTCAGATAATGTCCTCCACCCTTCTTTTATCTTTTCTAAACTGCCTCTTGACTCAGTTGGTTGGTGTTTAGTGTTTTCTAAAAAACATAACAAAAGACTAGAAATTGTAAATAAACCTCCAACAAGCAATATAAGCTGAAACGAGCTTAAAATAATTAATAATAGACTACCTAAAAACCACATAACAGCTTGAATTGTTTGCATAACAGTTTCAGCAATTCCATTTGCTTGAAGCAATTGTTCCGTTTTCACATAATGTGGAATCAACGTCTGTCTAATCGGATTTGCACAGCCATCAAGAAAGCCTATCAACCCAATGATGAGAAAAAGAAAATAATAGTTAGAAAAAGTTAGATCAATTAATATTAAAGCTAAAATGCCAAGAAAAATCGTTTTTCCAATTTGCGTTCCTGCCATTAACCACTTTAAATGAACTTTACTGATTAACAGCGGTGTTAATAGGCTTGAAATAAACATTGATGAAGTAACGATAAATGGAACAAAGCTAGCAGCAGAAGCAGAGCCTGTTAATTCAAAAATTGCACTTATCACACTAATCATATATAGTACATCGCCGATATTCGCGATAGACTGACCGAACATTAATGTAGTAAAATTTTTATTCCATTTCATTTTATATCCCCCAATTTTTCAATCAGTTTTTGAATTAAGGGATATATTAAATTGGACTGTTCATGAAATTCTTTTCTCCCTTCATATTGATAAATCTGGGGGATATAGATTTATCACAAATTTATTACCATAATTACATATATGGAATTTAGTGCAATAAAACGTTATTTTTTGTAGCATCCTAGCTTACTTTTTAAAAAAATTATCGATTGTCTCCTTTTATATCATTACTTGTCTTTTCGAAACAAATATTAACAGTCCGTTCATTTGAACGGGTACGATGCATTGTATTTGCTGGGACAGTAAAGATATCTCCTGGCTTTAATGAAACTGTTTCACTATTTTCGATATCTATGAAAAGTTCACCTTCTAATACATAAAATAATTCATCACAATCCTCGTGCTTATGCCAGTGGAAATCTCCATTAATTACGGCTATCCTAAGTGCATGGTCATTTACTTCACTTACTATAAAATTTGTGTATTTATCTTGCTCCATAATTAATTCGTTTAGATTAAAAACCTCTAATTGTCCTTTTTTCTGCATTTTTTATTCTCCTTTTGAAATTGAGTATTAAATTCCTTTTCCTCCATAAATACAGCAAGGCTATGTACTTGAATCACGCAAACGAAAAATGCTTTACCCCTATTTGAAGTAAAGCTCTCCCATTGGTGATCATGAAAATATTAGTATACTACTGATTTTTTGTTTAAATTTAACTGATTAACAATGGATAAAATTAATGGTTCTAAAGGATTTAGGATATGCTTAGACGTCATATTTTCAACTTCCTTAGATGCATCAACCATTGATAATTGAGCAACGGAAATTTTCTTACCATTATGAATATTTTTAATTAGAAAATTGGAAACTTCTTGATCATATTCTTTTTTCAAACCTTGCATGATTAAATCAAATGTATTGTTTATAACAATTTCTTCTATATCTATTGATTTTTGATGATTATAAGCGTATTCCTTTAGACGTTCCATTGTCCCATTAACAGTTGCGGGATTTGTAAATAAAATTGTTTGAGGTTGCTCGGTATTACAAATGGATTCAAAATAAGGTTCATCAATTTTTATAATTGGAACTGAAGTAGTTATTTTTTCTTGTAAAATAGCGATATAGTTTGTACAAGTAATGAGAATCGCATCAACATTACATTTGGCAATCCACTCTAATTGCTCCTTTACTTTCTCTTGAGCTTCCTCTAAATGGAAATTACCATTGGATGTAACTCGATACATTAATCCTGGATCAACGAAATGGATTAATTCCATATCATATGAGGA
>NZ_CADEPK010000119.1 GCF_902829255.1 Metabacillus niabensis
GTTGTTGCTGTCCTGGCTGTTGCTGTCCTGGCTGCTGCTGTCCTGGCTGCTGCTGTCCTGGTTGCTGCTGTCCTGGCTGTTGCTGTCCTGGCTGTTGTGCAAACCATTGACGATATTGATGTTGATTTTTTTTTGTTGCATTTTATTTTTCATATTTTTATTCGTATAAGAGAGCAACTGCCATTCAAGCTTAATATAACCTCTAGTATTTTGAATGTACCAACAAGGAGCAAATACATTCACTTTAACTTTTCAAGAAGAATCTGTCTTTCCTTTTCAGAAATTATTCGCAGCTTTGAACAGATCGAAGTGTAGAAATATACTTTTTTTGGCTGTTTTTTAATTATCCACATAAGCTTGCCCCTTTCTTTCCCATACTCAACTTTTTTTTCTTAATCAAATTATATGTATTTTATTCCAACTTGTGACAAGTCATATGCCTATCATAAAAGCGTGTTTGTCTTCTTCTCCCTTTATTTAGATGCATGCTTTTTCGAATAAGATTAAATGTGTTTTCTACTATCTCCTCTCTAAGCAAGCTATACTACTTTAAGAAACTCAACGATTCAAGTAAACAACTTATCCCAAATAAAAAAGGGAGAAGCTCAAATCTTCTCCACCATTCCTTATTCATTATTCGATTTTTTCCCTTGGAAAACCGGAAGTGTAATATGGAAGGTTGTCCCTTTTCCTTCCTCACTCTCGACCTCGACGATTCCATTATGCTCTTCAATAATTTTGTAGCTCACCATCAGACCAAGTCCAGTTCCTCTTTCCTTTGTTGTATAAAAAGGCTGTCCTAATCTTTTAATTTTATCCTCTGGAATGCCGAACCCTCTATCTTTAATGGAAACTGTAAGATGTTCCTCATCCCTACGTCGTATTTCAACATCAACCTGTCCACCATTTGGCATGACTTCAATGGCATTTTTTAAAACATTTATAAACACTTGCTTTAATTGATTCGGTTCACAATAAATAAGCGGTAGCTGTTCCTCAACCTTTAGCTTCATTTGTACATTTACAAGGATCGCTTGTGCACTTAATAATTCAATCGTATCACTCATAATAATGCTTATATCTTTTTTCAAATATTTTATTGCCTGTGGCCTAGCGAGGATTAAAAATTCAGTAATAATCGATTCAATTCTACTTAATTCAGAAGTAATAACATTAAAATACATCGAATAATCGTCTTTCATATTGCCCTCAAGTAGTTGAATAAAGCCTTTTAAAGAGGTCATTGGATTTCGAATTTCATGAGCAATTCCTGCAGCTAATTCTCCAACAACATTCAGTGTATCCGATTTTCTCAATTGCTCCTCAAGCTCTCTTTTTTCTGTAACATCCCGAAATATTGCTAAATGCATATTTTCATTGATATTGTTTTTAACAGTAAATTCAAGAATTTTTTCCTCACCATTTTCAAATGAATACGTAATTTCTTGTAATTTATCTGCTCTGTCGCCTTCAACTAACTGAGTACCATCCTCATCAGTAAGATTAGGTGTTAACAAATGACAGAAATTAAACGCAGCAATATCCTCCTTTCTTATATTAAAAATCTTCCGTGCAGTAGGATTTGCTTCAATTATCTTATAATCATTGTTAAATAAAACGATCCCATCCATCGCACCATCAAATATTTTCCGGAATTTTTGCTCACTTTCTCTTAGTTCCTTTTCCATTCTTTTTCGTTCACTTACATTTCGAAAAATTGTTAAATGATTGCCATCAAATATATCCATCTTAGATGTGAATTCTAGCTCCTTGCTTTGTCCATTAGGCATATGAAATAATAGCTCAGCTCTAATCGCACCTGTTTTTAAATACTCACGCTTTACCTTTTTATACGCCAAGCTTGTATGGTCAACAAATTCCTGAATATTCCGCTTTATCAACTCTTCGTCAGAAAGCTCAAACGTTCGGCATGCTGCTGGATTTACTTTTAAGATTTGTCCACATTTATCCCAAATCATAATGGCATCAATTGCATTTTCAAAAATTTCTCTAAACCGCTCTTCACTTTTGTACAGCTTCATTTCCATGAAACGTTTTTCCGTAATGTCTCTCATTATCGCCATATAAAAACCATTAATTATATTTGACGTTGTTGTAAACTCAAAAATTTTTTTTTGCCCGTTCTTTAAAAGAACAGGTAATTCCCCTTTTGCACTACCGTATTCCTTTAGGGCTGTCCATAGCTTTTCAAGTTTATACTTATCCTTGCTTTCAACAAAATCCCCAAGTAAATATGTATTTAATTGTGCTTTACATAAATCAAAGCTCGTACAAAATGATTCATTCGCATCAATAAAAAGACCGTGCTGATCAAAGATGACAATACCATCCACTGCACGATGAAACAAATCTTTAAAAAGCTGCTCATTAATTAGACGTTCACGTTCTAACATTTTCTTAAATGATACATCCTTGAGCATTGCAAGATGACAATCATTTATGACATGATGTCGCAACGTAATCTCTAAAAATTTTATTTGTCCATCTTCTAATTGAATCGCAAGGTCACTAGCAAAGGATCTATTATCCGTAATCTCTTCAAACATTTCTTCAATTTTATGCTTTGGAACTAAACTAAGAAAGTCATATAAATTTCGGTTACATAATTGTTGTTTCGATAGCTGAAACATTTCACAGGCTGCGGAGTTACCATCAATAAAATTAAATTGAGCATCGAATATAACAACTGCATCTAGTGCATCTTCAATGATATATTCATGTTGGAGAAGCTTAGATTTTAGAAGTTTATTTTCCTTTTCTAAATAAGCAATTCTTTCCTCTAACAGGACGTTTTCGCTTTCCTCCATCGTTTCTTTCAATCCATTCACCCCTACTTACCTCAATCTTCATAATAATTGATATTCTACAAGACGGGTCATTGTCCTTCATGTATCTACAAAATGATTGAAAGATCCGCCTTTACATCACAAATCACGACAAAAGAACTAGAAATTCCCTTATTTTTTATCCAGTTAACTCCCAAAAAAGTAAATTCTTTCACAATATAAAAATCATCCATATTGTTGAGTACCAAATAATAACATTGATTTTTCCAATAAATTATTTAATATAGGAAAGTATTTATCTAAACATTATCTCTAGTAATATAACGGAAATAATCTTACATGTTCGTTACATTTAAATGACATCCCTTTAAAATTATATCGTTTTGACGAATTAGGTTTAATAAGTAGCAAAATGGGAATATCCATATTATCTTTCCGATTTTATAATTTAAAGAGAAAGGTGAATATATGAAAAATCGTGATAGTTATTTTGATAATGCAAAGTTTTTCTTAATTATATTAGTTGTGTTTGGCCATATCATCCGTCCATTAATTGATGATAGTCAATTAATAATGAATGTTTATAAATTTGTTTACACATTCCATATGCCTGCGTTTATTCTAATCTCAGGTTATTTTGCAAAAGGATATCGCAAAAAAGGATATGTAGAAAAAATCGCGAAAAAGCTCATTCTTCCATATTTGATTTTCCAAGGGATTTACTCTGTATATTATTATTTCATTGAAGACCAGCAATCTATTATTCTAGATCCATTTGATCCTCATTGGTCACTATGGTTTTTAATTAGCTTGTTTTTTTGGAATATATTTTTATTTGGGTTCACAAAATTACCGGCAAAATGGGCTTTATGTTTAGCATTTGCTTTAGGATTAGCAGTTGGTTATTTTGAAATCATTAGCAATTATTTAAGCATGTCAAGAACTTTCGTCTTCTTCCCTCTCTTTTTAGTTGGCTTTTATTTAAGACGAGAGCATTTTGATATCATGACAAAGGTGAAATCTCGAGGGATAGCAGTCTTTGTATTATTAAGTATCTTTTTCTCTTATTTTTATCTTGATTTTGATTACGAATGGTTATTTGGTTCTCAGCCTTATTCACAATTTGGTGACCCATCAATTTTTAGTGCTGGCATTCGTTTAGGCTTTTACAGTCTAACTTTTATAACGTCGATTAGCTTTTTATCACTTATCCCAAAAACACATGCCTTTTTTACTGAATGGGGAACTCGAACGTTTTATGTTTATCTACTACATGGTTTCATCGTTCAATATATCCGTAACAGTGAATGGCTAGAATGGATGAGAGATTATCAAAGTGTGACGATGCTCATTATTCTATCAATCATCATGACAACTACTTTATCAACGACAATCGTAAAGGCGATAACACAACCAATAATTGAATTACGCGCATCAACGATTCAGTATTATGTAAAGAACTTTACATCCAAATCAATTCAGTAGTAATAGGCTGACTTCCACGTAGGAGTCAGCTGTTTTTTCTTTTAAGCCGACTATTTATACCGCTTTAACCGATTAAATTTCTTCTAGTTTTCCTATACTATGGTAAGTACGTTTTCTAGAAAATGTGGTAAAATAAATAGTTGATTGTAATGAAGTTAAACTTACTAGGAAAGCTCTTTCTTTTTCTGTGAAAGAGGTATCTTGCATGTAAATTAGCTCAAAAAAATAATAGAAGTGGTGTTCCAATATATGAAAACAATCTTAGCAACGTTAAATGCAAAATATATCCATACAAGCCTTTCAATTCGGTATTTAAAGGCATATGCAGCTCCAGAATATGAGGTTGAGCTCGCTGAGTATACGATTAAAGACCCTTCAATGAATATTGTCACAGACTTATATTCTAAAAACCCTGAAATTATTGGCTTTAGCTGCTATATTTGGAATATTGAAGAAACAATAAAAGTAATAAATATGCTTAAAAAAATCAACCCTTCAATAATTATTGTTTTAGGTGGACCAGAAGTTACTTATGATACGAAGGAATGGATGGAAAGAATTCCAGAGGTTGATTTTATTATTATTGGAGAAGGTGAACAATCATTTAAGCAATTATTAGATGAATTACACGGAGAGGAAAACTTCGCCAATGTTAGTGGAATTGCCTATCGTGACAACGATTCTATCCAAATTAAACCACAGAGAAATAAAATAGATCTAAAGACATTGCCATCACCATTTCGCTTTGAAGAAGACCTCCCACATCTTTCAAAACGGGTCACATATATTGAAACGAGTCGTGGCTGTCCATTTAGCTGTCAATTTTGTTTATCATCTATAGAAGTCGGAGTTCGCTACTTTGATCGTGAAAAAATAAAGGAAGATATTCGCTTTTTAATGGATCATGGTGCAAAAACAATTAAATTTGTTGACCGTACGTTTAATATAAGCCGCAGCTATGCAATGGAAATGTTTCAATTTCTTATTGATGAGCATAAGCCTGGTGTTGTGTTCCAATTTGAGATTACAGCTGATATTATGAGACCTGAAGTCATTCAATTTTTAAATGACAATGCACCAAAGGGATTATTTCGATTTGAAATTGGGGTTCAATCAACAAATGATACAACGAATGAACTCGTGATGAGAAAGCAAAACTTTAATAAATTGACGAGAACGGTCACAATGGTAAAGGAAGGGCAAAAAATTGATCAGCATCTCGATTTAATTGCTGGATTACCAGAGGAAGATTACCATTCATTTAAGAAAACATTTAATGATGTTTTTGCATTACGACCTGAAGAGCTGCAACTCGGCTTCTTAAAAATGCTTAGAGGTACAGGCTTAAGATTACGTGCAGCAGATCACGGCTATGTATTTATGGATCATTCTCCTTATGAAATCTTAAAAAATGATGTTCTTTCGTTTGAAGATATGATTAAAATCAAGCAGGTTGAGGATGTTCTAGAAAAGTATTGGAATGATCATCGTATGGATGAAACAATCGAATATTTAGTATCACATGTTTTTGAAACTCCTTTTGATTTCTTCCAGGACTTCGGAACGTATTGGGATGAAAAAGGATGGACGCGAATTGGTCATCAATTAGAGGATTTATACAAACACCTTTATGAATTTTTATTACACGCTAAAAAAGATGAATTGCTTATCGTAAGTGGTTTTATGAAGTACGACTATTTACGAAATCAAAAATATAAACCACGTAAGCCATGGTGGGAAGAAATTGTTGCGAAAGAGGAAAGAAGTAAAATTTATCAGTCAATCTTACAAAATCCTCTTATTTTAGGTAAAGAGTTTGCAAGCTTGCAGTTAGCTGAAAAGGACTTATATAAACATACAGTACTTGAAAAGCTTCCATTTAACCTAAATCATTTCTTAAAAACAGGTACGATTATTGAAGAAGAATCATTTATTGTCGTGCATTATGATCCAATTAACCTAAAAACAACGGTTTATTCTGCTTTGTCAGGAGAACTAACAACTAAGGTTGGGTAAGTGAGAGAATTATCTCTCACTTTTTTTACGATTTGATTTTCCTTTATTCCCTTCTAACACATTATAAATTTGGCTTGCATTTACATCGCCCATTTCCTGACCGAATTCTACTTGTAAAATGTCCTTTGGCATCGGTTTTTTATGGTTTTGCATATCCTTACTTTTTTTATTCTTTTCAGTCATAGGCTCATCCCTTCCCTTGTTGTCCTTTTTTTGAATTACGATTCGCACCCTTCATTGGATCTTGATCATCATTTATCTCATAAGCTTCCCCTTCTGGAAGGCTCTCTGTCGGAGTATTATTATGTGTTAATGCCTGATTTCTCGCAACTTTTCTCTTCATGTTTTTCACTCCTTCATTCTTGTTTCTCCTTTAATTTTACCTACTTTCCCTGTTTCTATCCTAGTACTTTAAGGAATAAAAAAAGGGTGACTCAAATGGTCTGCCCCCTTCAAACACACTTATAAAGTAAACTACCCTCATCATTCGTCTATATAGTGTTTGAAGGGACTGTACCTTTATTTTGAGTCACCCTCTTATTTTTAATGACTTACAAAAGCTTTAAATACTTGCTTCACTTTTGGAACGACATAATGACTTCCACCTTTGCCCTTTACTTCTTCAACCATCATTGCAATTAACAAAGAAGGATCATTTGTATCTATTGCCACAAACCAACCATTCTCGCTACCTTCTTTATCATCCTTTGACTGTTTTAGTTCTGCCGTACCAGTCTTACCAGCAATTTGAATACCCTCTACCACTGGTTCATGTCCAGTTCCGTTTGGATTTTCGACAACTTGCTTTAAATCATTTAAAATAATTTCGGCATTCTCTTTCGTTACAGCCTGTTCCTTCCAAATCGTTGGTACCACCTCTGATTTCTTCTCTAAATATGGTTTTACCATATTTCCTGAATTAACAAAGCTTGTATACGAAGCTGCGACATGAAATGGACTCATTTGTAGTTGCCCTTGACCATAGCCTGAGTCTGCTAAAAGCTGTTCATTTGATAATCCGTCAGTTGAAATCGTTGACTTATTGATCGGAAATGCAAAGTCAATCTCTTCCTCGTAGCCAAATTTCTTCAGGCCATTTGTTAATTTATCTGCACCAATATCTAATGCAAGCTGAGCAAAGTAAATATTGTCCGAATAAATTAATGCATTTGCCAGATTCACATTTTCAACTTTACTTGATACACGAGTAATATAATAATTCCCCCAACTCTCATCCTTTCTCCACGTTGTACCTTTAATTTGCTTTGTATCATTAATAGTGATTGAGCCCGCATCTAACCCAATTGCTGCAGTTAAAGGCTTTATCGATGAACCAGGAGAATATGTTTTATTAAATCTCGCCATTAAAGGTTTCTTTGGATCATTTGCTAATGCATTGTATTTTTCATTCGAAATACCGTTTATAAAATCATTTGGATTATATGAAGGGCTACTTACCATTGCTAGCGTTTCCCCTGTAATTGGATGGAGCGCAACCGCTGTTCCTGCATCACCATTCAGCTGCTCGTAAAGTGCCTGTTGCATATAACTATTAATTGTAATATGAATATCCTCTCCATTTACAGGATTTTTCTGTGCAATTATCTCGTCTGTACCTTCAATGTAAATTGTAACGCCATTCTCTCCTCTTAAACGGTCTTCGTAAACTTGTTCAAGTCCTGCTTTCCCTACCATCGAGTTACTACTATATCCTTTATCCTTTAATTCCTCAAGCTGTTCAGCAGTTATACTCCCAATATAACCGGTAAGGTGTGCCGCACTTTCACCTAATGGGTATACTCTTGAGCCAACATTCTGCTTTTGTACAGATGGAATAGCCATTAATTGTTCGAATAATTCTGTATTCATAGGGTCGATTTTTTTAATTGGAACAAATAATTCTGGTTTTACCCATGGTTCATTTAGCTTTTCCTCGATTTCTTCAACACTTAGTTCAAGTAGCTTAGCAATCTTATCTAATGTTTCTTGACGTGCTTCCGGAAGTTCTCCCGGAACAATTCCGACCTGGTAGGCTGTGCCATTAATGGCAAGCCCTTTATCATTTTGATCAAAAATTTGCCCTCTAACTGCAGGAATCGTAGAAACCTTTACCTCTTGATCTTCCTTCAATTGAGGAAAAATCATCGAGGGCGTCCAAGAAATATACCAATTTTCATCCTTATCTCTTTTCTCTTTCACGATTTCCGTCTCTTCTTCAAAATTTACTTTTCCAGCAACAGTATCCATTGCCAAAGAAAATGAATAGGTTACCTTTTCCTGTTCATCTTTTTCTTCCTTTTCTGTCGGTTCTTTAAAAGTAACTTTCAAATTTTTAGCAGATATTCCATCGTAAATTGCCTCATAGCGTTTAACGAACTCATCTTTTGTAATTGTTTCTTTTGCACTAGTTGATAACATATCATACATCGAAGTAAATTTTTTCTCATTCCATAGCTTTATGTATTGATCAAAACGCTCGGAAGCAGTAGGTTTATTTGAACATGCACAAAGAACAATAAGGAATAAAAGAATAAAACCCGTAAATATTTTTTTCATACTTTTTTCTCCCCCTTTCACATTCATACCACTTGAAAGTATAACATAATAGTCCTATTTAATATTAACTTATTTACCTATTTCTGTCATAAAAAAGGATTGATGACCTAATTTTCAAAAGTCTATCAACCCTTTTAAAACGTTATTATCCGATACTTACACGTTCTTTCGGATAATGATAATTATCCTTCTTTTCCTTCGTTCCAATCAAAAAGAGAAAGGTAATAATCCCGATTCTTCCAATAAACATAAGGATCATAATAACAATTTTCCCTATAGTACTTAATTCCTGAGTAATCCCCATCGATAATCCAGTTGTTCCAAAAGCAGAGCAAACCTCAAATAGTATTTCAGTAAATGTAAATGGTTCTGTTATTGTTAAAATAAAAACGGCAAAAAAACATATAATAAAGGCCATCATTGTAACAACAACAGACTTCATTAAATCTTCCTCATGCAATTCTCTCTTAAAAATTTTAATTGATTTGTTTCCTCTCGCAAAATGAAAGAGGAATAATAAATTTAAGGCAAATGTAGTTGTTCGTATTCCACCACCAACTGAACTTGGAGATGCACCGATAAACATAAGCGCACATAAAACAAGTAAGGTTGTTTCCGTAAAGGCACTTATATCAAGTGTTGCCATCCCGCCACTTCTAGTTGCAGTTGATTGGAATAACGAATAAAAAAAGACTTCATGCCAATCCATTCCCTTAAAAAAATACCGATACTCCAAACTTGCGATAAGGATCGTTCCACCGATGACTAATAAAAAGAAGGTTATCGTCGTTATTTTTGTAAATAATGTAAACCGAAATTTCTTTCGCTTATTAAATAAAAAATCCTTTACTTCTATCAAAACCGGAAAGCCAATCGCACCTAATATAATTAGAAGCATCACAATAAATTGAACAAAATAATCATGTGCAAAAGGAATTAATGACTGTCCAGTGATATCAAAGCCTCCATTTGTCGTAGCACTTACCGATGTAAAAAAGCCATGTAAAAAAGCTTCCTGCCAAGTGTCATAATAACTTAGAAAATATACACTAAGAATTAAGCCTCCTAAAAATTCAATAATGAGAATGAGAATAATGATTTGTTTAATCAAATTAACGATTCCCGATAAATTCGTTTGGTTTTGGTCAGTCATAATCAGTTGTCGCTCTTTTAAGCCGATTTTCTTCCCCATAATTAACCATACGAAAGTTCCAAGACTCATAATCCCTATTCCACCAAATTGAAGAACAAATGCTAATATAAAGATTCCAGGTGTACTAAATGTTTCAGCAGTCGAAATAGACGTAAGCCCTGTTACACTAACAGCACTAACAGCTGTAAACAATCCGTCGATAAATGACCATTCAACCCCAGGCTTATGGGCAACTGGCAAGCTTAATAATATGACCGAAACCGTAACCGCTAAAAAATAATAGGATACGATTAATTGCACTGGTGTTAATGCTTGCAAACGTAACTTCCATTTATACATTTTCTAATTCATTCCAATCGTAAATTACTCATCTTCCTAAAGTGTCTATCTTATCATATTTTTGCAAACATTTTTTTCAAAATTCATTAATTATCTTAATGTAATTTGGCAAATTTATCTTAAAAAATATGAAGAATAATAACATTCATGCTTTATCTTAAAGAAAAAGTCGAAAAAGGGAAAGGGCTTTTGCTAAAGTAATTGAAAATACTTGATAAAAGTGCAAATTAAAATAATCGTATACAAAAAAAGACTAAAACAAATGTATCATCACATTGTTTTAGTCATCCCAGTTTATTTTGCTTGTAAACGGCTAATTCTATCGTCTAAGTCTGGATGTGTTGAAAATATGGACATTCCCTTTTTACTATTAATTTTCAACGTTGATAATGATGCTTGCTCATCTCTTACACGATTTGTATATCGTTTTAATGATTCAAGTGCATGGATCATCTTATCCTTACCAGCTAGATCCGCTCCGCCTCTATCAGCATGGTACTCACGATATCTAGAAAAGGCAAATACGACTAGACTTCCTAAAATCGAAAAGATAAGTTGGAAAATAATCACTGCAACAAAGTGAACGATAGGTGCCAAATCTTCTCTAACAAATCTGGATGCTATCCAAGCTACGATACGAGCAAAGAATACGACAAATGTGTTTACAATCCCTTGTAATAATGTCATCGTCACCATGTCTCCATTTGCGATATGGGCAACCTCATGTGCTAACACACCTTCAATGGCATCATCGTCCATTTCATGAAGTAATCCAGTTGATACTGCAACGAGAGAACGGCGTTTAGACGGACCTGTTGCAAATGCATTGACTTCAGGAGACTGATATATCCCAACCTGTGGCATGACAGTTAGTCCTGCAGCCCTTGATAACCGATGAACACGTTCAACAAGCTCACGTTCCATAGCTGAAAGAGAGTCTTTTGGATTTAAAACTTGAACTCCCATCATCATTTTTGCCATCCAGCGAGACATCGCAAGTGAAACAAACGAACCTGTAAAACCGACAACAGCACTAAAAATGAGGAGATTCACTAAATTCAGGCTACCATCAAGTGATTGATAAGGTGAAACATTCAGTAACGAGAGTACAATCCCAATCGTCGTAATTACTAAGATATTAGATAGCAGGAAGAGTAAAATACGTTTTGCCATTTTGACCTCCAATTATTTTTCAAGTTCAAACGAACTTATATTATAATAAAATTATATGAATCCTTTCATATGATTGCAAGCAATTGATTTTAAAGTTTGTAATTCAATAAGCATTTTCATAAT
>NZ_CADEPK010000120.1 GCF_902829255.1 Metabacillus niabensis
GTTTCTATAAGAATAGATAAATATACTTGAAGTTGCTAGGAATTTTGAATAACTTTGACTACTAGATTGAACCTTCCCTCCAAATTCAATCATTTAAAAATCACTTCAATATATTATATTGTTCATAGCTAAATTGTTTTCTAATAAAAATTACTTACTTTCAGGTTATTTCGCTTTGGCAAAAATACTCAACTTTCTTTAAATATAAAAAAGGAAGCACTAAACATAACCTTTTAGTGCTTCCAATTATTTCTCTATGAATCTTGCTTAACCTGACTTTCCTTTTCACCCTTTAGCTTTTCAATCTCTTGAATTAATTCCTCTTCATTCACATAATTGTGATAGAGAGCCTCTTGCTGCGCTAATGGATTCATAAATTGGTTACCCGCCTGTACCTCTGCCTCCATTAATGAAATTCGCTCCTCAGCGCGTGCAACTCCTTTCGTTATTGCGTCTGTATGGAAGGAGGCAGTTACATTTTGAATTTGTTTAATCGATTGTGCCACATTAGCACGTGACGCTAATAACACCTTTTTATGCTGTAGCTCTCTGTAAATTTCCTGAAGCTCTTGTAGCTTTTCTTTAAGAATTTTCGTTTGCCCTTGAATTGCTTCATATTGTTGCTGATAGACAGCAAGTTGTTTCTCGTGAATTAATTTTTCATGAACAGCTAATTTCGCCATATTATCCTCTTTATGATTAATCGCAAGCTTTGCCTGTCTCGTTCTTTTGTCGATTAAACTTTTCGTATCATAGATAAGTGTCGCTTGTTTATTTTCTACAAAAATTTGCCGAGATAGTGCTTTTTGAGCCTCCAACATTTCCTGTTCCATCTCTCGAGAATATTCATTTAGCATCGCTATCGGATCTTCCATATTATCTAAAAGACGATTTATATCAGCCTTTGCAATAGTTTTTATTCTTTTAAATATCCCCATTTTTAATCATTCTCCTTTTTAGTTGTTAGATTTTTTTCCCATTGATCTAAAATTGTTTCATTTTGATTCATCGGTTTGTGAGTGCTCATTAATGATGTATTGATTAGCTGTTGCATCGAAGAAGCTTGTGATTTCTTTCTTAACCATTTCATTAAGAACACAACAATCACAATTCCGATAATGAGGAATATAAGAAACCCTAGCAAAGGAATCCCTCCTCCATGATGAGGACCATCGATCATCCTCCCTCCACCAAAGTCTCCTCTTGGCATCATGCTATCAGGTCCATGTCCGTGCGGTCCCATCGCTAGAGCATTATAGCCTCCAAACAAAAAGTAGATTCCCAAAACAAATGGAGTAATTATCGAACCCCAAGCTATCGTTTTTTTCATTTTCATTTCTCCTTTCATTGTTGATGGGTATAGTTTAGTAGGGTTTGGTGAAAAATTGGTGAAAGTTCCTATCTAATATAAAAATTTTTGAAGGGATATTGATCTTTTAATAGATTTCAAAAAAGCGATACTTAAAGTTGAAAAAATGTCTAAATATGACACTTATAAAACAGAAAAAGCCGACAAGAACAACTTGTCGGCTCGTTTAGAAAGTTCATTTAATTAATATGCTGTCCAACCAGCATCTCCAGTTATTACTGTTCCGTTTACAAAGCTTGATTCATCAGAGGCTAAGAATAGAGCAATATTCGCAATATCCTCAGGCTTTCCTACACGTGGATTTATAGCTAATCCAGGTTGAATTCGTTCCATTCCAAATGGATTGACACCAGTCATAGAAGAACTGATATTTGTTTCAACTCCACCAGGGGCAATTGCGTTGCAACGAATCCCTTTAGTCGCATACATGTATCCAGTATTTTTTGTGAAACCAACAACAGCATGCTTAGAAGCCGTATAAGCGGCACCTGCTCTTGCCCCTTGTAATCCACCTGCGGACGCAACATTAATAATTACACCAGATTGTTTTTCTAAGAAAATTGTTAATGCTTTACGTGTCGCTCTCATTACACTTGTCGTATTGATAGCAAAAATTCTTTCCCATTTTTCATCTTCAATATCACCAGCTGGTTCAAAGTTATCCATAATACCAGCATTATTCACTAAAATATCTAAAGTACCGTATTGACTAACAGCAGTATCGATTAAATTTTGAATATCTTCCTCTTTAGCAACATTGGCTAATACAGCAATTGCCTCTCCACCATTTGTTTTTATTTCCTCTACTGTTTGATTTGCAGCGTCTAAATTGATATCAGAAACGACTACTTTTGCCCCTTCTTTTGCATAAAGAATTGCAATTGCTTTCCCCATTCCTGATGCTGCCCCTGTCACGACTGCTACCTTATTTTGAAGTCTCATCATCCATTCCTCCAAATTCTATAGTAAGTTTGTTCAATTTTTAATAAACAGTTGTTGATTAGCTAACTACTAACTATAGTATAATTTCCTATAAAGAGATTATACAATCAGCAAAACATGAGGAAATTGTCTATTAATAAACAGATTCACAACTAATGTGCAATAAAAAAATATAATGAACATCGGAGCAGAAAAATGTCTAATAAAAATGACTATATTGACAGAAGAATTGTGAAATCTAAAAAAGCGATGAAAGATGCAATATTATCATTAATGAAAGAGAAGGATTTTAATGAAATATCGATAACTGATATTGTCCGTTTTGCAGATTTAAACAGGGGAACCTTTTACAAGCATTATCAATATAAAGAAGACTTATTCAATGAAATCATAGACGAAGTGCTCACAAGCCTAGTTGATTCATATCGTGAACCATATAAGGGCATTCAATTACTAGAAGTTAATAAACTCACTACATCAGCAGTTAAAGTATTTGATCATGTACAGCAATATTCAAATTTTTACTCGCTTATTGTTCAACCAAATGTGTTAACAGGATTTCAACAAAAATTTTGCGCTGTCTTAAAAGACTTAACCTTGAATGACTTAAACGACTCCTTCCCAAATCCGAGAGTAAACAGAGAGCTACATGCTAGTTATCAGGCATATGCTATTTTAGGTTTGATTATAGAATGGATAAACGGAGGCTTTATTTATAGTTCAACTTATATGGCCGAACAATTGTTAGAAATTCTAAAACATAGTATAGCCTCTTCAGTTGTAAAAACAAATTTTGAAAACTAATTAATCGAGAGAAATATCTTCTATCACAAAAAAATCTGAAACTCTTCATTAGCAAGGGTTTCAGATTACAAATTAGTTACCGATTAAAGGGTATAATATGAACTTCATGTTCAGCATTTACCTTACAAATTCAGTCCAATAATTCTTATTACTCAAAAAGATAATTTGATAATGTGGAAGACTTCAATTTATTAGACAAAATCCTATATTCCCTCTGACATTTAATCATCTTCATTCGATACTAAAAATTGTTGTAAAGCTTGTTTGTTTTTGTCCAAGTCAATTTTTAGCACTGCCCCAACGTCTACCGTTTCGTCCTCATAGGAATCTTTAACTGGTATGCGAATCGTTTCCATGGATTTTGATTTGCCAGTAATTAATCCCTTTCCTATTGATATAAGAGTTGGAGCATCTACATTAGTATCAATATACGGGTCAGCCATTCCAAGTATCTTTGGAAGGTTTACTATATTATGAATACTGATCGCTTGATCTTTGATTTTTGAAACTACTTCTTGCTGTCTTTGTACTCTACCAAAATCACTCAATCGATCGTGACGAAAACGAACATATCCTAACAATTCATCTCCACGTAGCACTTGAGTGCCCGGATGAAGTGTCATTCCTATCCCATAACTCATTTCATAAGGTATATCAACTTCAATCCCATCTGGTGCAATAAGATCTACAATTTTGGTAAAACCCTCAAAGTCAACAATTGCATAGTAGTTAATATCTATATCAAAATTATATTTAATTGTCTTCCTAACTAGCTCTGGTCCACCAAAGGCAAATGCAGCATTCATTTTTTGCATGCCATGATCTGGAATCTCTACATATGTATCTCTCATAATCGAAGCTATCTTCATTTTATGAGTGTTTTGATTATAATGGGCAATCATTAATGTATCAGAACGAGCTTGTTTCTCCCCTCTTGAGTCACTTCCAATTAATAATATGTTTATTTCTCCAAATTGAGGCTCAGCTCCTTGGAAGTCACCGAATAGTTTTCCATCATTTTTATATAGGCCATTCCTTGCTTCGGATAAACCACTCTTATATTGATAGATGCAATAGCCGGTAATCGCTACACAAACCATAAGCAGTATTGTCACTATTCGTTTTATCCGCTTCCTCTTTTTCCTGATAGGTTGTTCTTTCACCATATTGCATACATCTCCTAGTTATATGTTGAATATATCATTTTTTCCATTTAATAGGTTTAACGATAGTTTAACTGCTACTGCATCGTCCAAATATCCAAGTGGAAAGAGATAATCAGGCATGACATCTACTGCAGTAATAAAATAAATGAGTGCACTTCCCATTATTACTAATTCTAATGTTGTTCCTTTTCTCATACGAAACTTGTCAAACATTCCCTTTAATTGATTAATAAACGGACCAATACTTCCTGTTTTTTGTACCTTCGTCTCAAAATTGCTAAGAATATTCTCTTTTCCTTCATCTGTTTGCGAATACTGCTGATAATTTTGCAGCTTTTCTTTAATTCGCTCAATTGAAAATGAGTCATTATATACTCCTGAAGCTTGAAGAGTACTTTGAATACTTTCAAGAGATTCATAGATATCCGTGTTCTCTTTTTTCTGCTTTAATTCATAACCAGCAGCAACAAATAATTCATACACTGGTATATCCAGACACCTTGCAAACTCTTGTAAATGCTCTGGTTTTGCCTTTCTTTTACCATTAATAATTCTTGATATAGACGCAGCATCAATAGATGTCATTTCACTAAATTTTCT
This sequence comes from Metabacillus niabensis, assembly GCF_902829255.1. Taxonomy (GTDB): domain Bacteria; phylum Bacillota; class Bacilli; order Bacillales; family Bacillaceae; genus Metabacillus; species Metabacillus niabensis. The sequence goes on from NZ_CADEPK010000120.1 coordinate 4,882, forward strand.
TATGGAAATTGAACGTTCTTTTAATAATTCCTTAAGCAATAAACCGAGTTTATTCTCTGAAATTTGTTCTGCCACTTTCGTTCATCACCTTTCTTACTAATTCCGCTTGATCATTTTATTTTAAAGAAACATTTTCTGGATTAGAGTTTTAAAATCTTTATGAAATATAACCGAATGTTGACACTTTGTCAACGTTCGGTTATATTTACAACATCTAAAAACAACTACTAATACATAATTTTTGACGTATTGTCAACGAATTACAAATAGATAAGGTGTGTAAAGCTTGAAAAATTCTATTCTATATATCTTGTTAGTATTGTCATTTATTATAAACATCTTTTTTACTATTACATCAGCTTTAGATGGCGAGTCGGACGTAAGTGACACAAAATTATCCTTTTCACTAAGTGATATTAAAGGGAATCCAGAAGAAGCATTATTAAAAGTCATTCATACTACTAAAAAGGAGCTTAACATTGCCATTTACAACTTTGATAATGAACAAATCTTAGCTGCAATACTGGATGCTGAGAAAAGAGGGGTATCTATTAGAATTATTACTGATGCAAAAAAGGCAGAAAACAGCGATAGTTGGGCTATCTTTCAAAATCTCAAAGAGCACAACATACCTATTAAGATTAATAAAGAACAGAAGATGCATATGAAATTATCAATCTCTGATAAAAAAACTGTTGTAACAGGCTCTTTTAACTATACAAAAAAATCAGCGGAAGAGAATCAAGAAATCCTTCTAGCTATAAACGACATCAAAATGGCAAAATCAATGAATAAAGTATTTATGGAATTGTGGGAAAGTGATTCGTTAGAGGAATTGGATTTGTAACTTAAATATTAAAACTACAAAACTACTTAACTTTATAATAGGGATAACCGCTACTTTTGTACTAGATTTTTCACTTTTCTTCTCTTTACATATGCAGACTTATTTCACACTTTATCATGATGTAATCCGTCAAAAGAAAAAGCTACTTTAGAATAGAACGTATCATTACCTTCTTTTCAAAGTAGCTTTTTAAAATGTTCATTGCAAATTCGTTTACAATCTATGATCCTATATTTTCTATATTCACAATTAATTGGTCAGCTTTAGCTATCAAGATAGTTTTCGCCTTCTCCGTTACTTCATCCTTTTTATTCTTTTGCTCTAGCTGTCTAATGAATTTTTCTAAAAACGAAATTCCTTTAGAATAAGAACCTTTATTAATATGATGCTGAGCTTGCTTTAACGAGTTCTCAAGCTGAGATGCTAGCGAGCCTTTAACATCACCTTTTTCTACAAACGAAGCTACTAAGCTATTTAATGCTCCAAGTTCGCCTGGCATCCAAATAGTAGGTGTCGGTACTTTTCCCCAATTCGTGTCTGAAGCGAAATAATAACTAGGATAGGACGGCTGATTATATCCAACATTTTGCCAAGCAATACCTGTTCGATATTGAGCATCATGCATTAACGTATAGAGTTTTCGATCCGTTACCTCCGTACTCAAGTAAATCCGAATTGCCTGACTATCTTCTGTTCGAACAAGCAGCTCTTCTCGCCAATCTCCAAATATATCAGCGACTAAGGATGGATTTCCCTTTGTGTAGTTATTTGTTCTCGTATTTGATGCTGTCAGAACTGTGCCCTTTTTCCAATCTTGGATGGTTGGTGTTTGATCAATAGAGCCATTGACAATTTGTGTTGTCATATCTGCAGACCATTTAATATTCATATTCGTTCCTGGAGCATTTGTACTAAGCCTTTTTCCATCTGCTGTCCATAGACCTACCGCCCATGTCTCCAATCCTTCCTGTTCTGGAAGAACATCTCCAATCATCCCTCTACCTGTATCCTTCCCTGTATACCCACCATAAATGACCTCACCTGTTGCAGCATCTCTTAGAGAATATCCATATGGAGCATAGCTACCACCTTCATGTACCATAAAAATCTCTAATCCTGCTTTATTCGGATCGATATCAGCTACATGTAAAGCATCACCATGACCTAATCCTGCTGTTACACCTGGTGTCGCACTTTCAGGTGGCATGACATCACTTGAGCTATATAACAAGGATCCATCATGATCAATTGTTGCCGAGCCGTAAATAATTTCCTGCTTCCCATCACCATCAACGTCTGCAGTGCTTAGTGAATGAGCACCTTGAGTTGTAAGGGATCCATACTCCTCGCTTGTTCCCAAGCGACCGTGCGGACCATCATTAAACGGATTTGTCATAGGAGTCCAGCCACTATCAACATCCCATTCTTCTTTAAGATGCTTTCCATCCCAGCTATAAGAAACCATTGTTGTTCTAGTATAGTACCCCCTAGTAAAGACTGCATATGGCTTTTTCCCATCTAAATAAGCGACACCAGCTAGGAACCGGTCAACTCGATTACCAGGCTCAATTCGGGACATTGCATAATCCCCCCACATAAGCCCGTCATCATGACGTCCATATTTGTAACGAATTGTCTCCATTTCTGCTCCTGTTTCTCCATTAAAAACCGTTAAGTACTCTGGGCCATTAAGGATAAAGCCCTCAAAATCTCTTAGATCATTGCGCGCACTTCTACTTGGAGCATATACATCAATAAAATAGTCTGCTAATTTTTTCGCATCTTCAGTAGACAATGGATAATTAAATTGCTTTTCAATACCAAAGCATTCCTCAAGTGTTGCCGGCCAATTCCCATTAACAACCTCTTTTTGGGTATGCCAATTTTTGAACATGTCCACCAGATGATTATAGTAATCTTCACTGTTCATACGATAATCATCTTCATGGCTGTATCCAGCTTGCTTATCCTCCTTGAGCATCGTAATAAATTGTTCAGACACTACCTCGCCTTTTTTGTTGAACTTAATGACTTTTGTTCCTGGTGCTGTTTTAAACATAAGTTCTGATTTTCCATCGCCATCAAAATCATATACGAGAAATTGTGTATAATGAGCTCCTGCACGAATATTGACTCCTAGGTCTATACGGTAAAGCAATGTACCGTCCATTTTGTAGCAATCAATATACGTTTTACCTGTATATCCTTTTTGAGAGACGTCCTTTGAATTTGTCGGATCCCACTTAACAAAAAATTCGTATTGTCCGTCACCATCAACATCTCCAACACTCATGTCATTTGCTGTGTATGAATAAGCCTCCCCACTTGGTGTTACACCATCTTCTGGCTTTTTCAGCTTTAAATCAAAATATGTATTATCCCAAGGTGAAGCTTCAGCGCTTTGCTCAATTTCTTTGCCATTTTTAACAGCCGCTACATAATACTTTGATGTAGCAGAACCACTGTCATCTAAAAAGTTTGTACTATCCCTTACTGTGGCAACTCTTTTACCATCTCGATAAACATTAAAATTAACACCTGTTAATCCTGATTCTGAATGGCCTGATACTTCATTAGCTAAAAGTCTCCAGCTTAAAAATATACCTTCAGAGGTAGTTGCCGCAACAACCCCTCTATCAAGATATTCTAGTTGGATCGAACTGCTTTGTTTAGAACGAGCAGCTTCAGAAGCTTTGACTAAAGGTGTTGAAAACGGTGTAATTCCAGATAATGTAGAAGTTAACATAACCGTACTCATTAAAACAGATATTCTTTGTACTATTCCTTTTCCCACCTTCATTTACCTCCCCATTTTCCATCCCATTATGATGTATTTTCTAAAATTGACTATTTTCCTTGAATCACCACCTCCAAACAAAAATGTAAACCCTTACATTTCTTTGTTTACTCAAAGATGAAATCTTGGTTATTTTAATAGAATTGACTAGAAAAAAATAGATAGATATCAGAGATTAATGTTAAAAAAACAGTGAAGTTTTTACTATAGAACAAGTAAAAGGAGATGAAGCTCTCAAAATCAGCTTTATCCCCTTTATTTTAACCACTTGAACCTAGTAAAAGAATCATTTTGCCAGACACTTTTGGCTCAGTAGCATCTTTATTTAAGTTTTATTGTGCTAAAATACTTTCAGCTTGCTGTCTAAATTGTTTTGCAGCCTCTTCTGGTTTCATAACTCCATAAGCCATTTGATCAGCAAAGTTCTTTAGAAGATTTATTACTTCGCCTGCTTCAGTCGGATCTGGGCCATTATATGGTGAGCTATGTTCCCCAGCCCAAGCGACATAATTGAATACTTGTTTTTGTGACGGAGTCAATAACGGTAATAACGCTTCTTGGACTTTCGGAGAGCCAGGAACACCGCGATCACCAAGCATTAATTTATTGGCCTCAATATCGTTCGTTAAGAAGTCGATAAATTTAGCAGCTTCAGCTTTATGCTTGGAGCTTTCGGCAACAGACCAAAACAAACTCGGCTTTAGGAATAGGCCTTTATCTGCATTTGGTCCCGGTAAATTGGTCATTTCAAGTGGACGATTTGATGCTTCTTGAATCCCAACAAACTGATTAGACCACTGAATAAGACCAATAGATTGTTGTTTAACAACAGGATCATCCTCTAACCCTTTAACTTGCGCGCTTGCATCAGGTGGTTGAATCGCCTTCTCTTTCACTAAATCAGAATACATCTTAAAGAAATCCACAAATAACTTGTCATCATCATAGCCCAAGGCTGTACCCTCTTCACTATAAAGTCTTTTTCCATTCGTTCTTAAATAATAATTAAAAGATACATCTGGTGCCGTTCCTGGTCCATTTTCAAAATACAGTCCTTCTTTAGCTGCCTTTTTAGCCATCTCGATATAATCATCCCATGTCCAATTATCAGGAATTTTATCTACGCCAATTTTTTTAGCAATGCAGGATCATATTGATAACTAAGAGCATTTACCCCACCGTTTAACCCATAATATTTATCACCAATTTTTCCACCATCGAGAAAGTCCTGGCTCAGATCTTCTGTATTAATTTCTTTACCAAAGAATGGTTTTAAATCAGCTAATTGATTGTTATTTGCATACTGTGTAATGTAAGAAAGGTCCATTTGAATAATATCAGGAAGCTTATTCGCTGTTGCTTGAGGAGCCATCTTCTTCCAATAATCATCCCAGCTTGCATATTCAGGTTGGATTTTCACGTTAGGATGCTGCTTTTCATACAATTCAATAATTTCTAATGTATAATCATGTCTTGGATCAGATCCCCACCATGCCATACGAAGTGTAATTTTTTCATCTTTACCCGCCCCTGAATCTGAATTTGACTCACTTGACGTACTATTACAAGCTGCTAACGAAAACACTATGATTGCAGATAAAACTAACAGTAACCACTTTTTCATTTTATAACGCCCCCTTGTTCTTATCATTTTTTTATCCTTTCGCCGTTCATCACATTTAAAATAGATTTATCACCCCCTCTAAAAAACTTTAAAACTTATTGATTTTCTTTCTGTTCATAATTTCTTAATATTCCCCACTACTTTTTAAGCGCTTTCATAAAGTTCCATATAAAGTGGTACACCCTAACTTTCTCCTTATAGTCTAATTTAGGACATCATTATCCTTTCTTTCTTATAATTAATTAAATTTATTCAAGAGTTGAAACTATCATGCGTAACACTTAACTTCTTATACTATGTATGCAAAATAATATCCCAAAATAGTTACCCTGCTTTATAGCTTGATTGTTGATTATTTGAAATGACTTTTAAACTATTGGTGTATATGAATTTTGTAAATGTAATGTTGATTTAAATTATAAATTATTGAAGGTTCGATTTTTCAGAGACCCGAACATATAGTGTAGGTTAGTGAAGATGATTTTTTTCTCTTAAGTAGATACGCAAATTTATATGCTCTACTGCATAAATTATGAGAGCAAAAATATTAAATTGAAAATGCACCACTGATTCTAAACATAGAAAAAGAGGCTATTATCAATAATTTGCCTCCTAATACAACCTATATTTAAATCATTTATCACTCTTATCTTAATCTAATTTAAACCAAATCCTTGTTTACTTAGCCATGCTTGACACAAATCAGTCCATTTATTAACGATTGGAACTTCCTCAGCAAGACCTAAGCCATGACGTCCGCTAGGGAAAATATGCATTTCAAATGGTACCTTTTGTTTACTTAATGCTTGTGCGAACATAAGGCTATTCTCAACAGGAACTGCTGCATCATCAGCTGTATGCCAAAGAAAAATTGGTGGTGTAGCTTCAGAAACATTTCTTTCACTCGATAATAAAAGTCGCTGATCTGTACTAGCATTTTCTCCTAATAAGTTAATGATTGAGCCTTCATGATATGATTCCATAAAAGAAATAACCGGATAGCAAAGAACCGCAAGATCTGGCTTGCTGCTTTCCCTTTCAATCAAATCACTTGCATTTTTGTTACCGCTATCAAATTGAGTAGCTGCTGTTGAGACAAGGTGACCTCCTGCCGAAAAGCCAAGTATTCCAATTTTTTGTTTATCAAGATTCCATTTCTCTGCATGATAGCGCACATATCTGATTGCGCGCTGCAGGTCATGTAGTGGAACAGGATGTTTATATGGTGCAACTCGATAATTTAGAACAAACGCAGATATTCCGAGACGGTTCAACCATTTTGCAACAGGCTCTCCTTCATGATCAGCACGTCTTGCATAGCCTCCTCCTGGACAAACAATAATTGCGCCATGTTTTTCTTGCTTCTCCAATAAATAAGCTGTAATAATTGGTTCCTCTTCCCCATTTTCCCCTTGATTGTAAGGCACGTTATCAGGCCATAATTTATGGATCAAATGAAGCCCCCCCCCCTTAACAAGTTTACTTTTACATAGAAAAATCCTTTTACTCTATAATTCTATTTATTTCAAATTTACCCTTTTTCTTTTCGTTTTCTGCCTTGAAAATTAATCGGAGCTAGCTTCTGTACAACAG
>NZ_CADEPK010000121.1 GCF_902829255.1 Metabacillus niabensis
GTAGATACCTTAGCATTTTTGTTAAGGTATTTTTTTTCTGTTAAAAAGATAACAAGTGATAGAAAGCCAGTTAAAAATAATAACGAATTAAGTATTAAGGTAGAGATTCAATTATTAAGTAATTTTTAGTATGATTTCCACGATTATGCAAATGTTAAGTATAGGGTACGGGAAGATTGGAATTTAGGAGTGTAAAACTTGATCTTAAAGTATTTTAAATCGGAAAAGGCATTGATTATACTATCGTTTCTAATCATAACAATCTATTTATTACCGCTTTATGTTCTAGGTGAAAATGCGCATATACGAGTTCATGATAATTTAGATTCAAATTTAGCTTGGTATAAGGTATTAAGTCAAAGTGGACAAATGGTTGGCCCGATTGATGCAGTAGTTCCACAAATTATAAATGGATTACCTAGAAATGCTTATGGCACTGAGTTTAGCCTTATAGTTTGGTTATATGCATTGTTTCCTACTATGGTTGCATATGCATTAAGTCAAACGATCACCCGGGTTTTTGCTTTTATAGGAATGTATTTATTGTTGAAGGAGCATTTTATTAAGAATCATCATTACGTATTTATAACTGCTGGAGCTGCTCTTGCCTTTGCGTTAACTCCATTTTGGCCATCAGGTATGTTGAGTACATTAGGAATGCCACTAGCATTGTGGTCATTTTTGCATATTAGAAATGGTAGAAGGTCGTGGAAGGATTTATTAGTACTAACCTTACTTCCGTTTTACTCCAGTATTGTGTTAGGCTTTTTCTTTTTTTTATTTGCAATGGGTGTGTTTTGGGTAGTCGATTTAGTGAGAAGGAAAGCGAACTTTGCATTTTTCCTAGCAATCATTTATATGACAATGATATTTATGCTTGTGGAGTACAGACTTGTTTACTCATTTTTATTTGATGATGAACCAAACAGCCGAGATGAATATTTTCATGCTAGGCTCTCATTGTGGCGAGTTATCAGATTAACCTTCAAAAATTTTATATTAGGGCATACTCATGTTATGACTGTACACGGATTATTTATTCTAGCTGTTACCTTAATTGCTTTCTTTTTCATTATTAGAAAAAACTTATGGAAAAAAGAGCGTGCATTTATAATTTTGCTCATCCTTAATTTCGTCCTCTCAACTTGGTATGCTTTTTGGTTTTATAAAGGTTGGCTGCCATTAACGAAGAGATTCCATTTTATGGATACGTTTAATTTTGCAAGATTTCAATTTCTAAGACCACTTGTAATATATGTAGGCTTTGCACTAGGGATAAAAATACTATGGGAAAATAGTAAATCGTGGAAACCTCTTGCTGCTTTTTTCTTAATTGCACAGCTTCTCTTTTTATTTTGCTTTAATGATGAGTTTGTTTATAGAAACAAACCCTCTGTTAAGGAGTTTTATTCAACTGAACTTTTTGAGGAAATTAAATCGTATATTGGCATGCCAGTAGAGGATTATCGAGTAGCTAGTATCGGCATTCATCCTGCTATTGCTCAATATAATGGCTTCTATACACTAGATACTTACAATAACTTTTATCCATTAACATACAAATATGAATTTAGAAAAATTATTGAAAAAGAACTTAATAAAAATAAAACAATTAGAACCTATTTTGATGAGTGGGGAGGACGTTGTTATATATTCACCGCAGAGCTAGGTAAACA
>NZ_CADEPK010000122.1 GCF_902829255.1 Metabacillus niabensis
CTTCTTATTAGTTCTAATTTCCTATTAAAATTCTGTAAAAAAGAAGTAAATCTATTGTAAAAATCTAAAATATTCATCTAATAACTTTGTTCCATGCATCTTTAGAGCAGCATCCCAATACCTTGAAAAAGCATGATATCCACGTACATAATAATCGTATTGCAACATAATATCATCTCTAACAGGACCAAATACTTTCATTTCTTGTTTCTTCATATCAGCTTTCATATTCCTTAACTTTATTCTTATTGTCTTAAGAACACTTTCAACTAACTTAATGTATGGGTCTTTGAGTTTGAAGTTAGCATTGTTTATTATCACAAGATCCTCTTCAAGAATATGAAGTAAGTATTCATTAACAATATAGTCATGTACTAAGTCCTCTTGTTCTTTGGTAATGGGAGCTTTCATATATTACACCTCGTGAAAATCTACTCTGAGTATATCTTCAAACTTAATAATAAAAACATCATTGTGAACATCTTTAGTCTTACTTCATTTCTAATGGTATCTACAAAATGAATGAAACCTATGTACAGTTTAATATCTCCTTTTTCGTAATAAGTAAAAACAACTTCTTTGTTATATTCCGTTGCTGCGCAAATAATCGAATTAATCTCTTCTAATTGACCTTCATCTAATTCTGGTTTTTCAACTTTATTAAGGCTTATATCGAAATCTCTTAAATTCTTTACATGTTCAGGCATCATAAACGCTGTCCATTTTTTCGTACCTCGATCACGAATTATAAAATCATCCCTTTATCATTATCGTGTTCTCATTATACGAAAACATGTTCGTGTTTTCAATTGAAATCGAACTAATGTTCTTATATAATTTATTCATACAGAAAAGGAGCTGATAAAATGAATGGATTGTTATTAACATCAAAAGAGGAAAAAATGCCAATTGAAATTATGTATATTTCAAACAAAGGTGAGATATCACATCGAACCATTTTAGTAAAAGATATTCAACCTGAATACATTAAAGGCTATTGCTTAACTAAAAAACAACCTCGTTTATTTAAACGTACAAACATTTTATCAGCTGCTAAGAAAAGTGATAGAGGGGTAAATTATGCATAAGGGGATTACTAAAAGACAGAAAGAAGTATTAGAAATTATAAATGAACATGTGGACGAAAAAGGATATCCACCATCATATAGAGAAATTGCTTACAGGATGAATATTTGCTCGTCCTCCACAATTCAAAGCCATTTAGATAAATTAAAAGAAAAAGGATATGTTACATGGGTACCAGGTCAACCTAGAACATTAAAAGTGATTAATGAAAAAACCGCCTCATAAGGGCGGTGTTTTTCATTTTATAGGGATATAATTAAAAGGTGATGCAGCTTCTATCGAATATCCATCTTCTAAGAAAATAACATATTCTGAAACGCTATATTCTCCATCTTCTCTAATCGATTGACTTACCACTAATTTCCCATTAGAATCATCTACAAAAAAATTCCCTCCACTACCATTTGGAGTTACTTTATATCTACCTTCAGGAATATCAGATCCGACGATAAACTGTCCTGCAGGTAATTCGATTGGTTTTTCATCTTTTTCGGTTATTTTTCCCTGTAATTCAGATAATTTGGAAGTTGCTTCAGCTA
>NZ_CADEPK010000123.1 GCF_902829255.1 Metabacillus niabensis
TGCTAATTTATACGGTAAGAAAGAAAAATGACAAGAGCTTATTAGTATTGCTTTTTTCAAACATTGGTTTTGCCTATTTATTTGAGGCAGTAGTCTTAAACTTTTTAAGAGGATATACGTATTTACCAAAAATAGTGAAAAATAAAGTTCATGATAATATATTAGGTGCTGTCTTTTCACAGGCTATTTATGTGCCGATTGTTGCTACCTTTATATCCGCATTCAAGTTAAATTGGAAGTGGAAGGTGTTATTTTCTACTTATTTTTCAATCATTGAGAGGCTATTTATAAAATGGAAAATCTTTCGAACAAAGTGGTGGAAGACTTCATATACATTCATCTTCACATTTGTCTATTTTTTCTTAAGTGACAGTTGGAATAAATTATTAAGGAAAAATTATTTTCTCGTTAGAAAAATAACAGAATACTTATCGATTTATTCAATAGGTTCGACAGGATTATTTTTTCTAGCTATATTCAAAAATTTCAAATTAGGTAGGGGTCGTATCCATACATGGAAAGAGCATTACACGATGATTCCCTTTTTTGCTTCTAGCTTTGCCTTGATTCAGATAGGGTTGAATCAATTGAAATCGAGAAGGGGGAAATTATTGTTATTCATTTGTGTTAATGGAATTGATTTCCTTTTAAAAAGACTGAATTTGTTAAAGGATAATGAATCATTAAAATATCTAATTTTGCATCATCTATTAGGATACTTTATTTCAAAGAAAGTGCTGAAATTTGTTTCAACTACGATGAAATCAGAGGAAATAAAAGAGCAAACATCTTTTCCAAACAAATAATAGGTTTAGGAGAGGATGTTTGCTCGAATCTTGTATAAAGTTAATGATTGTTTAAAATATATTTTTCAATTGCATGTGCTACAC
>NZ_CADEPK010000124.1 GCF_902829255.1 Metabacillus niabensis
TATCTACGCTCTCTAAAGCAAATCCAACCTTTTCATATACTTTCTTTGCTCTAGGATTAAAATCAAAAACGCTTAAAGTAAGTTGATTCAAATTCGTATTATGAAATACATAATCAATTATAAGTTTAGTGGCCTCGGTTCCTAACCCCCGATTTCTCCCCCTTGGCCCAATAAGTATCCGAAAGTTCATACTATGTTTTTCTTCATTATATAAATTTACTACTGCCTCACCGACGAATAAATTTAAGGATTTGTCAACAATTGCAAGATCCAAACGATCTTGTTGCTCATTTCTTGTATTGTACCAATGGAGAACTGATTCTCTATCGAAATTAGAAGTACTACCGGTGAGTTTTAAAACAACTGGATCTTTTAAACACTCTTCAATGTAAGGAAGATCGTCAGAATGAAATGGTCTAAGGATAACCTTCTCACCTATAATCTTTGGTTTTTTACTCAAATCTACCATTGAACACACTCCATAACTATGATTGATTACTTAATTGTTTACTATTAGGAAGTCTCATAAAAATTCACAGTAAAACACTAAGAATTAATAAATTCACTATAGATTAAAAAACGAGGAATTTATATAGAAAAAATAATTAAGAAATAAACTTTCCCCTACAAAGGACAAGGTTTATCTTTACTCCTAATAATGGGTTCGGTGAGTTGTAAAATACGTTCGAAAATGATGAATAAAAAATGTCACAAACACTTCTTTTTTTGTACCCCGAAAAAATAAAATGGTTTTTGGCAAAGATAAATGATTCTTTTTCTTTAGTAAAACCAATTTTCTCAGCTACTCGAATCGAAGGAAAAGCTATAATCCATACAACCTTATGCTTCCCCAGAAGCAAATCCCTTTGACCAGTATTTTTTATTGATATGATAGACAATTTCTAT
>NZ_CADEPK010000125.1 GCF_902829255.1 Metabacillus niabensis
GCAATATGCATATCTTTATTTAATTCAAATTGATAATTGTGTTGTACTTGAGGATATAATTGTTGAATCATCGAATTTCAGCATCCTTTTTAAACAAATATTCGTCAAGACCTTTTTTTCTCAATTTACACGCCGGACATTCCCCACAACCATCAGCAATTATCCCGTTGTAGCATGTCAAAGTTTTCTCACGAACAAATTCAAGTGCTCCTAAATCATCAGCTAGCTTCCATGTTTCAGCTTTATTAATCCACATTAATGGTGTATGAATAACAAATGGTTTATCCAACGCTAAATTAAGCGTCACGTTACATGATTTTACAAATGCGTCTCGACAGTCGGGATAGCCACTAAAATCTGTTTCACAAACACCTGTCACAATATGCTTTGCGCCAATTTGATAAGCTAAAATTGTTGCAAAAGATAAAAACACTAGATTTCGTCCTGGAACAAATGTTGAAGGCAATTCACCTTCAGCATGCTCTATTTCAATATCCGTTCTTGTCAAAGCATTTGGAGCAAGCTGATTTAATAACGACATATCCAGCACATGATGTTGAACACCAAGTTCCTTTGCAATTGATGTCGCGACATCTATCTCTAAACTATGGCGTTGATTATAGTTGAACGTAACTGCAACAACCTCTTTAAATTCTTTTAATGCCCAAAATAAACAGGTTGTGCTATCTTGTCCACCACTAAATACAACGATTGCCTTTTCATTTTTCATAAAAATTTTCACATCCTTATACTCATCCTTATTTTTTTGCCGTATCTAAATAAATAATGGCAAAATAAAAAACACCTGGAATAATCCGAGGTGCTAGCATGATTTCTTCTATAAGAAAACTATTATTAATCATATAT
>NZ_CADEPK010000126.1 GCF_902829255.1 Metabacillus niabensis
TAATATAATCGCTATTATTTTAGAGGGGTGTTTATATGACAAATTTTGCTTATATTGATGGGAAAAAAATTGCTTATGATGATATTGGCTCCGGAATACCAATCGTTTTTATACATCCTCCAGGAATGGGAAGGTACGTTTTTCATTATCAATATAGACTTCAGAAGAAATTTAGAGTGATCTTTCCAGATCTATCAGGTCATGGTGACAGTGATAGGCTACATGAACATGAAAATTTAATTGTGGAGTATGGTAATGAGATAATATCTTTGTTAGATACATTACACATTTCTACTGCAGTTATTTGTGGTTATTCAGCTGGTGGGACAATTGCACAGTATCTTGCAACCCATTTTCAGGATAGAGTGAAGGGCTTGATTTTATTTGGGGGTTACCCTGTAGTTTATAATACTTTGCTTGCGATAGAGCATAAATTAGGATTTTATATGGCAGAAAATCATCCAAACTTGTATGCGACAATTTTAGCAAAAAGTCATACGAAAAATAAAACAGTTAGAAAGCTATTAATTAAACATATGAAAAAGTCACAAAAGGAAATTTGGGCTCGCTATTATGAAGAGGTATTACATACAAATTTTTATGATGAGGTAGATAAATTAACCATGCCAATTTTACTTATTTACGGAACGAGATCGGATGTATTTAATCGCTATAATCGAATTTTTCGCAAAAAGAATAAGCGAATAAGGATTGTATTTTTTAAGCGAACAAATCATCAAACATTGACAAAAAGATGGACATTAGCAAATGAAGAAATCACTCGATTTTGTAATAGGATAATGATAAAGAAATAATTAAAAATAATGTCGATTTTTAAGAAAAATTTTGTTTTTTGCAGGAATTTAGATGATAAATCTATAAT
>NZ_CADEPK010000127.1 GCF_902829255.1 Metabacillus niabensis
GAATGATATAATTAAACTTTAAGGCTGTCTTTCTTTGATGAGGCAGCCCTGCTTTATTTTGAGAGAAAATTCATCTGATTAAAATAAGAAATTTAAATAGGGAAATGGGCAGGTAATCGATTTTTCATTTAATGAAAACAAACTTTTTAAAGGGATTTTCTCTGTAAAAATAATCGAATGAATGTTCGATTTTTTACTTGGCAAATGGTTTAAAAAGCGTTATATTAATAATAGATACGATTAAAGGAGGAAATTTAGTGAGTAACCGTCAAGCTGCGTTAGATATGGCGTTAAAACAAATAGAAAAGCAATTCGGTAAAGGTTCCATCATGAAATTAGGGGAACAAACAGATAGAAGAGTTTCGACTATCCCTAGTGGGTCACTAGCACTTGATGCTGCATTAGGAGTTGGTGGATATCCACGTGGTAGAATTATAGAAATTTATGGTCCTGAAAGTTCAGGTAAAACAACTGTTGCACTACATGCAATTGCAGAGGTGCAAAATCAAGGTGGACAAGCTGCATTTATTGATGCTGAGCATGCTCTAGATCCAGTCTATGCTCAAAAACTAGGTGTTAATATCGATGAACTTTTATTATCACAACCTGATACAGGTGAGCAAGCGCTTGAAATTGCTGAAGCCCTTGTTCGTAGTGGTGCTATCGATATTCTTGTTATTGACTCTGTTGCAGCATTAGTTCCAAAGGCGGAAATCGAGGGGGAAATGGGAGACTCTCACGTTGGTCTTCAAGCTCGATTAATGTCACAAGCATTACGTAAACTATCAGGTGCTATTAATAAATCAAATACAATTGCTATTTTTATTAACCAAATCCGTGAAAAAGTTGGGATTATGTTCGGAAATCCTGAAACAACTCCAGGTGGCCGTGCGTTAAAATTCTATTCAACTGTCCGCTTAGAGGTTCGTCGTGCTGAGACACTTAAACAAGGTAATGATATGGTTGGTAATAAAACGAAAATTAAAGTTGTCAAAAATAAAGTTGCTCCTCCGTTCAAGGTAGCAGAAGTTGACATTATGTATGGTGAAGGGATTTCTAAAGAAGGAGAAATCATTGATTTAGGTTCAGAGCTTGACATCGTACAAAAAAGTGGAGCTTGGTATTCATATAATGAAGAGCGCTTGGGACAAGGAAGAGAAAATGCGAAGCAATTTCTCAAGGAGAATCCAGCAATTCGTCTTGAAATCCAAGAACAAATTCGCAAACATTATGGCTTAGATGATGAAGTAATTCTTGCGAAAGATAGTGAAGCAGTAGATCAAGAAGCATTAGATTTACTAGAAGATTAAAAAAGGGCATTTGGCCCTTTTTTTTTATCATAAATAGGCCGCGTTAAAGTACAAATTGTTGATTTCTTAGCATTAATTTTATTGCATCCCATGAAAAGTTGGTACTGCACGAGGAAATCAACGAAAATAGCAACTTAATAAATAGCAACAAAGTTTAGGAAAACAGCCTTATAGAGATAGCTTTTTTAGTTAGAAAAAAAAGCTATCTAATTCCTATACTATATATAACAAACTATGTGAAGGACATTAGTATATATGGCAATTTTTAGGGGTATAATAA
>NZ_CADEPK010000128.1 GCF_902829255.1 Metabacillus niabensis
AAGTAGTAACAATTGTTCTTTCCGATGAACAGCTTTGGGGAGTCGATTTAAGTGAAATCAATAAATTAGTCGATACAGTTACAGATTTTCTTAATAGAATGATAGAAAAGGGAGTACAGGAAGCGCTTATATTATTTTTAAAGGGTGAGATTAATGAAAGCGTTTATTAAAATCCATGAACAGGATAATGTAGTTGTTGCTGTAAGAAAATTAGAAATAAATGAAGAGATTTTTGTAAATGATTGTTCTATTCAAATAAAAGAGGTAATCGAAAAAGGTCATAAAGTTGCAATAAATAGAATATTACATGGTGAAAATGTTATTAAGTATGGATTTCCAATAGGTCATGCAACGAAAAATATTGAACAAGGTTGTTTAGTACACACTCATAATACAAAAACGAATTTATCAGGTGTTGAAGAATATGAATATCATCCAGTATTCCAACCTATTCCATTTAAAAATGAATATAGGACCTTTAAGGGCTATCGTAGACAAAATGGTGAAGTTGGGATTCGTAATGAACTTTGGATAGTTCCAACAGTAGGTTGTGTAAATGGCATCGCTGATCAAATCATCCGAGAGTTTAAAAATCGTGTTGGAGATATAGCACCATTCGAACATATCCAGGTTTTAAAGCATAATTATGGATGCTCTCAGTTAGGTGATGACCATATCAATACGAGAACAATTTTATTAAATGCAGTAAAACACCCTAATGCAGGTGGAGTGCTAGTATTAGGACTTGGCTGTGAAAATAATGACATTGAAGAATTTAAAGAAGCATTAGGGGATTACAATACATCTCGAATTAAGTTTTTACGCTCACAAGAGGTATCCGATGAAGTAGAAGAGGGTGTAAATAGGTTACTTGAAATTTTTGAAGATGCGAAAGATGACCATCGAGAGGATGTGCCACTTTCAGAATTAAAAATAGGCTTAAAATGTGGTGGCTCTGATGGATTTTCAGGAATTACAGCAAATCCACTTCTAGGAAGGCTTTCAGATTTTCTTGTTTCGCAGGGTGCTACAACTGTATTAACAGAAGTACCTGAAATGTTTGGGGCGGAAAAGATCCTTATGGAACGAGCAATCAATGTGGACATATTCGAAAAAATTGTTGAGCTAATTAATGATTTTAAACTTTATTTTCAAGCACATAATCAACCAGTATATGAAAATCCCTCCCCAGGAAATAAGGCAGGAGGAATTACGACCTTAGAGGATAAATCACTTGGCTGCACCCAAAAAGCAGGTATTGCACCTGTAGTGGATGTATTAAAATACGGAGAGGTCCTACAAACAAAAGGGCTAAACTTACTAAGTGCGCCAGGAAATGACCTGGTTGCTTCTACAGCTTTAGCTGCTTCAGGATGTCAGCTTGTTCTATTTACAACAGGGAGAGGGACTCCATTTGGTACCTTTGTTCCTACTATGAAAATTTCAACAAATACACAATTATATGAAACAAAGCGTCATTGGATTGATTTTAATGCAGGTACTCTTATAGAGCAGCAATCACATGATGATTTATTACAAGAGTTTATTACGTATATTATTCAAGTAGCTAGTGGAGAATATG
>NZ_CADEPK010000129.1 GCF_902829255.1 Metabacillus niabensis
CTATACGGATATATTAATAAAAGGTTTCATTTAAATTCTAGCAAAATTTTTTTAAAAATACGAGTGGTGTTAATGTGGAGTCATTTAAGAAAGCTATAAAATTTTGAGGCTCTAAAGTTTTGACTTAAAAAATGGCCATTTGATAACAATTTGCGAGGGTTGTTATTTAATAATTATACTATCAAATCATTGATCAACTTTTTCACAATAAACTAATTTTTGCATAGTAAGAAGTATAAGGGAGGGGAAACAGTGACTTATTTTAATTACACCGTTAAGCCGCATCATGCCCATCGGATATACGTGAGAACTACAGAAGATAAGGGGCATTTTCATGTAATTAAAGGGTTTACACGAAATGTAAATGGTAATAGCTTTGATAAGCATGTCCACCGTTTTCAAGGGATTACCTCTTTTGAAAATAACCATTATCATCGTTATTACGGAATAACTGGTCCGGCCATTCCGTTACCTGATGGTAGTCATTATCATGAATTTAACGAAAGGACGTATTTTAATTACGATGAACCGTTAGATATTCAACACGGTGGAGTTTGGTATGCTGCAGATGATAAACCAAAACATGATCATCGTTTTAAAGGTAGAACTATAGATCGAATCGGGGTAGATCCATTTTTCTATGAAAATAGGAAAAAAGAGGACTAAATATAGCCCTCTTAATGTTATAAGCTAACGATATAGAGCAGAACCACCTTTGACAAATTCCTTTGCTTTTTCTCGGAGTCCGTTTTCGATGAGTCCTAATTCAGATTCCGATTGCTCTAATGTCCGTTCTTTTATATCATGTGAAATTCTCATTGAACAGAATTTAGGTCCACACATTGAACAAAAGTGTGCTGTTTTTGCTCCTTCTGCAGGCAATGTTTCGTCATGGTATTCACGTGCACGCTCTGGGTCAAGTGATAGATTGAATTGATCGTGCCATCTAAATTCAAATCTTGCTTTAGAGAGGGCGTTGTCTCTTTTTTGGGCACCGGGATGTCCTTTTGCGAGATCAGCAGCATGTGCAGCGATTTTATAGGCAATAACACCTTCGCGAACATCTTCCTTGTTTGGTAATCCTAGATGCTCCTTTGGTGTCACGTAACAGAGCATTGCTGTTCCGAACCAGCCGATCATTGCAGCACCAATCGCAGAAGTGATATGGTCATACCCTGGGGCAATATCGGTTGTTAATGGTCCTAATGTATAAAAAGGTGCTTCTTTACAAATTTCCTGTTGTTTTTCAACATTTTCTTTAATTAAGTGCATTGGAACATGACCTGGACCTTCAATCATGACTTGAACATCATACTTCCAAGCAATTTCCGTTAGTTCACCTAATGTCTCAAGCTCAGCGAACTGTGCCGTATCATTTGCATCTGCGATTGAGCCAGGGCGTAATCCATCGCCTAGAGATATTGAAATATCGTATTTTGCAAGGATTTCACATATCTCGTGGAAGTGTGTATACAGGAAATTTTCCTTGTGATGTGCAAGACACCATTGTGCTAAAATTGAACCTCCTCTAGAAACGATTCCAGTTGTCCGTTTTGCAGTTAGAGGAATATAGCGTAATAGCACACCAGCGTGGATCGTAAAGTAATCAACCCCTTGCTCAGCTTGTTCTATTAAAGTGTCTCGGTATACCTCCCATGTTAAATCCTCGGCAATTCCATTTACTTTTTCTAATGCCTGATAGATCGGAACAGTCCCAACTGGAACAGGTGAGTTGCGAATAATCCACTCTCTTGTTGTATGTATATCCTTACCTGTTGATAAATCCATAATTGTGTCTGCACCCCAACGTGTTGCCCATGTCATTTTTTCTACTTCTTCTTCAATCGATGAGGTTACAGCGGAATTTCCAATATTCGCATTAATTTTTACATGAAAATGTTTTCCAATTATCATTGGTTCACTTTCAGGATGGTTAATGTTTGCTGGGATAATTGCACGTCCTGCTGCAACCTCCTGGCGGACAAATTCTGCATCCATTTGTTCTCTTATTGCAATAAACTCCATTTCAGGAGTAATGATTCCTTTTCTGGCGTAATGAAGCTGGGTGACACGTTTGCCTTCTTTTGCAACAAGTGGCTTACTGCCTTGGGATGGAAAGGTCTCAATATTTGATTGCTTACTAGCTGATTTATACCCATTATCCTCAGGCTTAATCGTACGACCGTTATATCTAATGACATCATTACGATTAAGAATCCAATTTTCTCTAACTTTTGGTAACCCTTTACGAATATCAATTGCAGCATTCATATCTGTGTAAGGTCCACTAGTGTCATATACCCGTATAGGTGGATTGATTTCCTCGCCATATGAATGCACTGTTTTACTCTGTCTAATTTCTCTAACTGGAACACGAATATCTGGGGTGCTTCCTTGGATGTACACTTTCTTGCTTTCTGGAAATGGTTTTTTAATGGTAATCTTCATCATTTTCCTCCTAAAATATGGATTGGATGATCTTACAGATAACCAATTGAGGGGAATAAAAACGGGTTCTGAAAAAATTCAGAACCCGTTGGATGTAAGCATTAATATTGAAAAAGATAGACTGCTCCTTTTTCAACTGCAGCTACTTCCCTACGCTGGTATCATCCAGATCAGGTTCAAAGGGTCAAAGAACTTAAATTGCGCGTTCTTCTCTCAGTCCAAGCTTATGGACTCCCCTAGTAGAAATTGGTAATATATTCATTTCTGTTTTTACTATAGCATATCGATGGATCCAGTCAATACATTCTTTGTCCCAAAAATAAATATGAAGCTATGTACCTATGAAGATGATCTTTATTTTACTATGTTTTTTATGAAAAATGGAGGGAAGGGAGCGTGGTACATTTGCTCCATGCTAGTTAATTTTAACCGAGTTGTTTTTGCTTTTCTTGTTGATAGAGCTTTTCGAACCGAACCTTCCATTCGTTTGATAACTCAGCAACAGACAAAATCGTTTCGATTTTAGATAATTCCTTTGTATGAAAAAATGTTTCATGGATTGTCGCAACAGATAATTGCATAGGATGTTGGATTAATTGCTTTATCTTGGATTGCGTATTTATCGTTCCTTCCTCTAATACGCGAAAGAAATATCCTGTATAGCCGAGTTCAATCATTTTATTTAATAGGGTATGAATATGTGTGTGCTTATTAATTGTCGCACAAGGGAACCTTCCTTGTGATACTTGAACAATTGCATCTCCTATTTGATAAACATCTCCTACGCATACATCAGATTCTTTCATCCCAACTGTTGTAAGGTTTTCCCCGAAGGCTGCCTTTTGTAATGATTTCCCGTAAGTACTCTCCCAAAAATGGTAATGCTCATAAGGATAAACACAAATAACTCTATCTTTGCCACCGTGATATTCATGATTTTCGACATCATCATCAACTATTTTCTCAAAGGTTATGTTTAATTGCTCTGTCTGATCCTTCGCTATTCCAGAACGGTATTCTTTCCCTTTATGTGTCAATGTTTTTGGTAAACCTTTACTAAGCCAAACAATTTTTTTCTCATTTGACATTTTAATCACTCCAATTCCTATAATGGGGGACTGTCCCCAAATGACCAAAAAAATACATCAATAAGCAAATTGTTTATTGATGTAATCGCTGTCTTTATTTTATATTTCTTTACACTCGTTATGAAA
>NZ_CADEPK010000130.1 GCF_902829255.1 Metabacillus niabensis
GCTTTTAGTATTAGTTGTTATTTGTTAAATATAACCTTCAATAAAATACTCTATAAAAAAACTAATACATAATTTTTGATGACAGATAAGATTGCTTTTTTATTATAAGATTATGTTAAAGAGTATCGTTCATTGGAGCGGATCCATGAGACCCCTATGAAAAAAGTGTGCTAGACCTATAGGCGCCTGTTCTAAAGGAAATCATATCCGTCGGCGTAAAGTGAAGAACGTAGCAACAAAGTTTAACAGAGCTATGATAAAAGCAACTTCCAAATCTTTTTAATGTAAGGGGTTTATTTAGACTCTGGAGGGTTAGCGATGAATAGAATCGAGCTTATTAGAATTGAGGAAAAGAAATACCATGATGCTTGCTATGAAAACTATAAACTATTTGTGTAGGGCTCTTGGTTACATAAGCCTGTTAAAACGGTTTTAGACGTACTACCACAATTTAAGAAAAATGAGAATATGAAGGTTCTAGATTTAGGGTGTGGTGTCGGGAGAAATAGTATTCCGATAGCAGAAGCAATTAAACATAGAAACGGGAAAGTTATTTGTATAGATTTGCTTGATTCAGCATTAACGAAGCTAAAGGAATATAGTGTCAAATACAATGTTGAAGACGTCATTGATATGGAAAAGGCTGATATTGGAAGCTATGAAATTAAGCAAGATGAATATGACTTTATTGTGGCGGTTTCAACACTAGAGCATGTCGGTTCTGAACAAATATTTGAAAATGTAATCAAACAGATGGCAGCAGGCACAAAGCAAAACGGGGTTAACTGTTTAATTGTAAATTCAGAAGTAGAAGAAATAGATTTAGAGACAAATGAAAGACTGGAGGCGCTAATGGAAGTTAATCTATTAACTGACATCATGATGTCTAAATTAACGAGCGTTTATAAAGGCTGGGAAAAAGTAAAAAGGGTGATAAAGCCACTAGAATTTACGATTACGCGGAATGAAAAACGAATATTGTTGAAAACAAACGCGATTACTTACGTTGTTAGGAAATGCTAAGAATTACATGACTAGAAAAGGTAAGGGTATTAGAAGCCCAGAAATTCTTTCGTCCCATTCACCTATATAAATACCCTTAATCGTTTTATTTATTATTCATATGAGTTCTATAGTACGCATTGCGAAATTCTGTTGGTGTCATGTTTTCGTATTTTTTAAAAAGCCTCATAAAATACTTCTCATCCTCTATGCCTACATGATTTGTAATGACTTTTATCGGCAGGGAAGTGCTAGATAGTAGCTCCTTCGCTTTGCTAATTTTCATGAGATTGATATATTCAACGATATTTATCCCTGTTTTCCGTTTGAAAAACCGAGAAAGATAGTCTTTATTATAATTAAATTTCTCTGCAAGCATTGTTACTGTTATTGTTTTGCTACTATTTATACGAATCCATTCCTTCATTTTTTCGAGCTTAATGTCAGCTTCTGTTTTATGCTGCTGCGTTTTCATCAGTGAACTCATTTGTTCAGTAAGCTCAATTAATAATGACGTAAGCTGAAAATGAACGGCTTGGTTTGTGTAATAAGCTGATTTGGCGATATGAAGCAGTTGTTGGCACTGGATTTGAATTCGCTCTATGCTATTTGGTGTTGAAAAAACCGGTACATATACATTTGTGTTGTTCCGTTGTGAAATTGGTTGATTCCAAGCAAGAGTAATGTCACGGACGAGGTCATTTTTGCTAATAAGCTCGCTACTACCTGAACAATGAAAATGAAACCAATAGAAGGATAGATTTCCTGGGCTGATTTTGTAGCCTTGGTGTAGATGATTTGGAAGCAGGAGCAAGACATCTCCAGGGTTCACCTTATATTGGGTTTCATCTTGTTGGATAAATAAAGTTTGTTCAATACCAATGATAAGTTCATAGCTGTTGATTACCCGTTTTGAGTGTATCCAAGGTTCATCAGAGTGGAATAGTCCCCCAGATATGTATTCTAATGGTTGATGTATATCTGCTTTTAATATATCCATCTACGAAACTCCTTATCGTTAATAACCTAAGTGTAAAATGAGAAGGTCAATTTTGTCCACCTTTTGTTTATTTAGCACTACCGACTAACTCTTTCTTGCATGTTATTCTAGTCATTAGATATGTAAATCAATGCCTTTAAAAATCGTTTGGAGGAGATCCATATGAAAAAAACTATTGCTCAAAACAAGGTGAAGATAACAGACAGCTTTTGGAGTCATTATTTAGAGGTTGTGAGGGAGCAAGTGATTCCATATCAATGGGAGGCATTAAATGATAGGATACCAGGTGCTGCACCAAGTCATGCTATCGAAAATTTTTGCATTGCAGCAGGTGAAACAGAAGGTGAATATTATGGGATGGTGTTCCAGGATAGTGATGTTGCGAAGTGGTTGGAAGCGGTTGCGTATAGTTTGGAAAATCATCCAGACGAAGAACTTGAACAAACAGCTGATCAAGTCATTGCATTACTAGGTAGAGCACAACAGGAAGATGGATATCTTAATACTTATTATACGGTAAAGGAACCTACGAAGCGCTGGACAAATTTACGTGACAATCATGAATTATATTGTGCAGGTCACTTAATTGAGGCCGCTGTTGCCTATTATCGGACAACAGGTAAGCGAGAGTTTCTCGATATTATGTCACGTTATGCTGACTATATTGATACTGTTTTTGGTAAGGAAGAGGGGAAATTAAAAGGATATCCAGGACACCAGGAAATTGAGCTAGCTCTTGTCAAATTATATGAAGTAACCAATAATGACAAGTATTTGAATCTAAGCAAATATTTTATCGATGAACGAGGCAACTCTCCTCATTATTTTGATATTGAGAAAGCAAAACGAGAGGATGCCAACCCGTTTTGGTTCAATAATCAATATACGTATCATCAAGCACATCTACCTGTTCGTGAACAAAAGGTTGCTGTTGGTCATTCAGTTCGTGCTACATATATGTATACGGCAATGGCAGATCTTGCAGCGAAAACAGGTGATGAATCATTAAAGTCTGCATGTGAAGCACTTTGGGAAAATGTCACTGAAAAGCAAATGTATATTACAGGTGGCATTGGTTCGATGGAATTCGGTGAAGCATTTTCATATGACTACGATTTACCGAATGACCTTTCCTATACAGAAACTTGTGCATCCATTGCATTAGTATTTTGGGCAAAATCAATGCTAAATTTAGAAGCAGATCGGCATTATGCAGATGTGATGGAGACGGCTTTATATAATGGGACAATAAGTGGTATGGATTTAGATGGGCAAAAGTTCTTTTATGTTAATCCACTTGAAGTAGTACCTAAAGCATGTGAAATCCGTCGCGACAAAAAGCATATAAAACCTGTAAGACAGCCTTGGTTTGCTTGTGCTTGTTGCCCTCCGAATTTAGCGAGGTTAGTTTCTTCAATCGGGCATTATATTTATGGACAGAACGATTCACATGTCTACGTTCATTTATATATGGGAAATGAAACAAACATGGAGGTTGCCGGAAAACAAGTTTCAATCTCTCAAAAAACAAATTACCCTTGGGATGGAAATGTTGTAATTAATATCAATCCGGAAGAAGAACATACTTTTACTCTAGCAGTACGGATGCCTGGCTGGGCAAAAAATGGAACCGTCATGGTGAATGGAGAATTGATTGATTATGTTCCTTTGATGGATAAGGGATATGTCTATATAAGTAGAGTCTGGAAACGAGGGGATACGATAGAGCTTTCCTTTCCAATGGATATAACGCGAATTCAAGCGAGTCCATTTGTCCGCCAAAATGTTGGAAAGGTTGTGATACAGCGTGGCCCTGTCGTTTATTGTTTAGAGCAAGTCGATAATGGTGACAACCTTCATAGCATTCTATTGCCAAGGGATACAGAATTAAGGGCAGAGTTTGAAGCAAATTTACTAAATGGAGTTGTTGTGATAACAGGTGAGGCAGAGAAAATTGTAGAATCTGCTTGGGGCAACAAATTGTATCGTCCGGTATCAGAGGATATAACACGGGTTCAAATTAAAGCAATCCCTTATTATGCTTGGTGTAACCGAGAACCAGGTGAAATGATTGTTTGGATTAATGAGAAGAGATAATGAAATAAATAGGAAGAATAGAGAAGAAAGAGGATGACTCAAAAAGGGTCTGGCCCTCAAACAAACACAGGTATATAGTAACTAACCTCATGATTAGTCTATATATTATGTTTGAGGGGCTGAACCTTTTCTTTGAGCCACCCTCTCTTTGAGCTTTAAAAAAATGTATTTCCATACATCTATTTTTCAGGACTAGAGATCGTTTACCTTGAACTTATTGGTATAATACTAGTTAGACATATACATGAATTACTGAAATATTCTAGGAGGTAATTGCTTGACAATTCGCTTTGAAATACAAAAAAACTTTAACGTATCACAGCAAACAACCTATTCTAGTTTGCTTGATCTGGATGCTGCTAAGCACTGGATGCAAGGTTTTGTTGGTATCGAGCGCTTGGATGGTGGACCAATAAAGGTGGGAAGCCAGTGGAGGGAAACTAGGAAAATGTTCGGGAAGGAAGCAACCGAACATTTCGAGGTTATCGAACTTGAGGAACCAAATAAAATTGTCCTTTGCTGTGATGGCGCGAAAGGAACGACAGGCAAAGGTCTGTTTGTGTTTACCTATATCATTACTTCGTCAGGGAACGAATCAAACGTAGTATTACACGGTGAGATAAAAGGACTTAGCGGTTTAACGAAATTATTTGGAAAAATGATCGCTGGATCCTTTAAAAAGGCGTGTGAAAAAGATTTGGATGCACTAAAAGCTTATTTGGAAAATGAGTGAAGCCTCCGAATGATTATGTATCGTATATGATTAATAAGAGAAGCTTCAAATTCTAAGTCACCATTACTGGTGGCTATTTTATTTGAATGGAACTGTACGTTTATCAATATTTAAGTTCCCTATTAAACTTTACATGTGCGTACATGGGGTAGGTAATTGGTATCAATATTATTAAAGGAATAAGATTGAGTAATGGTAAGCAGTAACATAGATTTATCAAGGTATTTTGACAGGGATAGAAAAACAGAGGAATTCTGTTGGAAAAATAATAGATAACGATTATAATAGTTGTAAGTACATGTTTCTTTGTGAGGATTTTAAAATCTACACACAAGTTAAATGTTTTTACAGATAAAGTTGTACTTACCTCTATTATTCTAGCAAAGGAGAGCATCTATGAAACGAAACGAGAGTAATATTTCATATAACGACCGTATCATTGCTCATTATTATTTTGATGATCCTGAAAATATCGGAAAAGACAGCTCAGGGAGTGGAAATGATGCCATAACAGAGGGAGTAACAAGCCCTATCGTTGAAACAGTAGGCGGCAGAACAGCTGTTACGCTTGCCGGTGGAAAAAACGGCACTTCTTATATAAAGCTTCCTTCTGGTTTACTCAAGGATATTAACGACAATACGGGGATTACGGTTAGTACATGGGTTTACTTGAAAAAGGGTACGAATGTTTGGGAAAGAATTTTTGATTTTGGTAAAGGGTCAGCAGGCCCATACCTTTTTCTAACAAGAAATTTACGGGGCACATGTTTTGCTGGAGCTGATCTTGTTGCAGATACTGGGAGAACGTATTCTTCAGGTGAATGGATTCATGTTGCCATGTCTGTTACTGGTACAGAGGGTGGGACGTTAAGCAGTGCAGGTCCTGTTATTTATGTGAACGGTGAAGTAGCTGCAGACGGTTCGATTAGTCAAACTTCAAGCGGAACGTATGCAAAGCTTCGCAGTTGGTTTGAAACATTCGAGGATCCATCTAATTACAGTTATAATTACATAGGAAGATCACAGCATGAAGCAGATGCGGATTTTAACGGTTCCATATCTGACTTCCGGATTTATAAAGCAGGGTTTACGCAGGACGAGATTATTGAGGTAATGTGTGAATCTTTAACAGATGCTGAAATTGTTCAGCTTGCGAAGGATAAATATTTATCTTTCCCGATTACGATCGTCTCAAATGATCTGTCATTGCCATCCTCGCTTATGGGAGGAAAGGTCGAGCTATCTTGGAAGTCGAGTGATCCTGTATCGTTATCGAATGATGGAATAGTAGGTGAAATCAGCAACCCTAAAGGTGTTACACTAACAGCTATTTTAAGCAAGGGAGACTATACTACAGAAAAGGAATTTACAGTATCTGTCCTTCCTAAAGAGCTTCCATCTCATCTGTTAACAATTGACGGAAGCAACGATGTATTAGATATTAGTGAGACGTTATACGGACTATTTTATGAAGACATTAACAATGCAGCGGACGGTGGAATATATGCAGAGCTTGTACAAAACCGTTCCTTCGAATCATTCGTCTTTGATACGTATTCCCACGCTTCTGGGGAATGTGGCTGTTCGACAGGAAGAAACCATGAACCGTTACACGCATGGTTTGGTGATATTGATAAAGTAACCGTTAACAATACTGGTGGATTAAATGAATTTTTTGGTATCTCAGATCAAGACGTTAATTCTCATTATATAACTGCACCTGACAGAAGCACGATAATCAATAAAGGGTTTACCGATTCGAATCATCATTGTGCCATGTTTATTAAACAAGGTGACCGCTACGATTTTACGATCTGGGCAAAGGCAGAATCCGCAGGCAAAATCACATTACAATTACAAAATCAAGATGGTGAGCCAATAAGCGATACACAGACCGTACATGTTGAAGGTGGAAACAGCTGGAAAAAATACGGTGTTGATTCAAAGATTGTCTTAACTGGAACGAAAACGTCACTTGGTCAGCTTATTTTAACCTTTAACGGTGAAATCTCAATCGATATGGTTTCATTAATGCCACAGGATGTCTGGGGTGTAAATGAGGAAGAAAGATCAGAAACAGCCCATGCAAATTATAAAGGAAATCCAAACTATCGTTTAAGAAAGGATTTAGTTCATGCGCTTGTAGACCTGCATCCAACTTTCCTTCGTTTCCCTGGTGGCTGTATTTCAGAAGGCTCCTATATTTGGGATAATGTCTACGAATGGAAGGATTCTGTAGGGGATATCGAAATTCGTAAAGAAAACTTTAATGTATGGGGTTACATGATGACGATGGGATTAGGCTATATGGAATATTTCCAATTAGCTGAAGACCTAAATGCAACACCTCTTCCTGTTATGGCTTGTGGTGTACTCTGTCAGGCGCGTTCAGATTATGTCAATCCGGCAGGTGGAGAGCTAAGAGAGCATTTTGTTAAAAGCTTTACTGATTTAATTGATTTTGCGATAAGCACTGACTTTGAACAGAATGAGTGGGCTGCTTTGCGTAAAAAGATGGGCCATGAAGCACCGTTCGACCTACACTATTTAGGTGTCGGCAATGAAAACTGGGGTACTGAGTTTTTTGCAAACTTTGAATACTTTAAAGCTGCGATTGACGAATATATGGACAAGCATTATCCGGGCTATGTGCTTCATATCATTTCAACAGTTGGTGCACAAGCGGATGATGACGCATATCAGGAAGGCTGGAAGTTCTTAAGTGGAAACCTAGCAGAGCCTGCTACTGTAAGCTTTACTGACGGTAAGACAGTGACAGAAGAGGTCGTTACTTGGTATGAAAAGCAAGCGAACTACATGGATACGATTGCTGATGAGCACTACTACCGTTCAAATGAATATTTGTTAAACAATGCTGATAGATATAACTATTATTACAGAGCATATCAGCCTGACGGAAGCTTAGATGAAAAAGAAACTTCCAAGGTGTTCGTTGGCGAATTTGCTTCAACAGATAAGAATACATTAGCTGGTGCGATTGCTGAAGCAGCGATTATGACAGGCTTTGAACGAAATTCTGATGTCGTTAGATTAGCAGCTTATGCACCGTTATTTAACAAGGTCTTAACTGATGGAACGTACCGCTGGACACCAGATTTAATTTGGTTCGACGATGAAACGGTTTGGTACACACCAAATTATTACGTACAGCATCTTTTTGCAAAGTATCTTGGTAAGAAATTGTTAGGGACGTCATTTTCCACTTACAGAAATGGTCATCTTACAGAGCTTACTCCGCGAGGCGGAATCGAAATTGCGGCAGGTAATGCAGAAATTCATGTTAAGCAAGTGAAGGTAATTGAAAATATAACGGGTACAGTGCTTTTCGAACAGGACTTCACAAAGGAACTGAGCTCAGAATGGAAGGTTATCCCAGGATCTGCGGGATATACAATAGATCCGGAAAAGGGGCTTGTCTTACAGGCGCAAAACGTTGGTTTAAACGGATTATATATAATGAATGATAGCTGGATGAACTATAAAGTTGAAGTTACAGCGACAAAAGTATCAGGTAATGACGGCTTTTATGTTGGTGTAGGTTTGACAAATATTTCACAAGAGAAAAAGGATGTTCTCGAATATGCAATAGGATATAACGGAAATGCGACTGGTGTAAAGGTATATAAAGAAGGTGTTCAAGGCTACATGCTAGGTGATTACTCATCAAGTACAGCTGCAGGCAATTTGCGTACAAGCTGCTATGAGGTACTAGCTGACAATACACCATATACGATATCAGTCAATTATGGTGGAGAATCTGGAAATCGTCTTATCTGTTCTTATTCAGATGGTGCTTTTACAAGCAAAGTATTGGATTATAAGCTGGAAGCGTATAACCGGGACATTTTTAACTCTGTGACAAAGGATGAAAAACACGTCTATGTAAAGCTTGTTAATGCAGATCAATTCGAAAAAACAACGAAAGTTTCGTTAAAGGGTTTAAATGTAGCTACTAAAGCGAAACTGATTACGGTAACCGGTGATGAATCACTCGTCCATACATCAAATGTCAATAAAAAGAACGCTGAGCTAATTGTTCCATCAGAAAAAGAAATTAAGCTTGATGACAATTGTGCAATTATTCCTTTATCGGCTAATTCAGTGAATATAATTGTGTTGGATTTAAAATAAAGATTTTACGGGACATGTTTGTGAAAGCAAGCATGTCCTTGTTATCTATCAAGATGTGAAGCGATATGTTAGATTTGTAGATAATGGTGATTTAATAAATCAATGGAAATAAACACAAGAGAAAGGAAGAGTAGGATGCAAGTGTATTTATTTGTCCATTTTCGAGAAAAGTCGACTCCAGATGGTGAGCAGGTATATTTTGGGCTAAGCAAGGATGGCTACCATTGGGAAGAAGTAAATGATGGCCGGCCAATCCTATGGGCTTATTATGGAGACAAAGGTGTAAGAGATTTTACAATTATCCGCGCCAACAAAGATAAAAAGTTTTATATTTTTGCAACAGACTTAAGTCTTGCTTACGGTATGCGCAATCAATACAACAACTCCTGGGAAGAAATCGCAAAAAAGGGAAGCAAGTGTTTTTCTGTATGGGAATCTGATAACTTGGTAGATTGGTCAGAGCAACGGCTTGTGAAAATAGGCAACGAGGATTTCGGCTGTATGTGGGCCCCGGATATTATTTATGACCAAGAGCAGGATGACTATGTACTTCATTGGTCATCACCTCATAAGCATAATGATTTTGGCTGGAAGGGAATTTACTATAGCCGAACTAAGGATTTTGTTCAGTTTACCGAGCCTAAAGCATTGTATCAGAAGGAAGATAGTGGTGTGATTGATTCTGCTATTTATGAGGAAAATGGCAGTTATTATATGTTTGTAAAAAGTGAAGACAAGCCGGCAAAAATCGTGCTTATGAAGGCTGAGAAAGTAACCGGACCTTACACTCGTGTTGAAAACTTTGATAAAAGTATGGAGTCATTGGAGGCGGGACTTTATGAAGCGCCAACAGCAGTCCGGCTTGTGGATGGAAAATGGTGCTTGTTCCTTGACTTTTACGGTGTGCCTGGCGCGGGGCAGGGGTATGTTCCATTTATTGCAGATAGTCTTTCGGAAGGGAATTTTGTTCGCTCTGATCAGGCATTTGAGTTTCCATATGGATTTAAGCATGGAACGATTTTGACGATTACGATGGAAGAATACGAACGGATAAAAAATCATAAGTGGGAAGAGTAATGGTTAGCAATTGAATTGACAAGAACAAATAAGAATATCGTTTTTTATGGCTCTGTTAAACCTAGTAAACAAGTGTACTCTTAGTCTCGTTTAACAGAGCCAATTTTTTAAAAATTACATTTGAAATGGTAAAGCTAGTAAAATAAGTAGGAAGACATTTTTTATTGTTTCATTCTAAAATGGATTTGTTCTATTTTGTTCGTTATTATAC
>NZ_CADEPK010000131.1 GCF_902829255.1 Metabacillus niabensis
ATTTAGTATTTTTCTAAAATCAAAAAAATATAGATGATTTTGGTTTGACATCAAGTATGTCAGGCCTTTTTCGTTATGTCTAAATTTATCTGCTGCTATTTCAGCATTTTTAATATTTCTGAAAATAAAAAAGTCTGCTATACTTTTTATATGAAGGTAGGGGGAAAAGCGATTAACCCAAAAATGACTTAAAAATATGACAACAATATACACAATATAGTCTCCTATCCATCTGCATGATACTAAAATAATAGTTATCAGTTAGTTGGTTTCGATTTCGAACAACGTAAAGGAGGAGATAAGATGGAAAGCCAAAAGCCATGGTTACAACATTACCCAAACGATATCCCTCATCATATAAATATTGATGAAAAGCCACTCTTTTATTATTTACAACAGACCGCTAAAGAATTTCCAACGAAAACTGCTATCCACTTCTTAGGGAAAGAATTATCTTACACTGAGCTTTATATTCAATCATTGAAATTAGCAAATTATTTGCAGTCAATTGGATTACAAAAAGGTGACAGAGTTTCCATTATGCTACCTAATTGCCCTCAGGCTGTCATCGCGTATTATGGAACAATCCTGTGTGGCGGAATAGTTGTCCAGACGAATCCGCTTTATATGGAACGAGAGCTAGAATATCAATTAAAGGATAGTGGCTCAACATATATCATTACGCTTGATTTATTATATCCTAGGGTTTCCAAAATGAAAGCGTTAACAAATCTGAAGCATATCATTGTTACAGGTATTAAGGATTATTTGCCATTCCCAAAAAATTTGCTCTATCCACTTGTACAAAAGAAAGAAAAGCAAGTAGTAGTAAAAGTTGAACATCAAGGAGATACACATTTATTCAAAAAAATTATGCTCACAGCATTACCTAATGTTACAATTCCGGACATTAATCCAAAGGAGGATATAGCGATCCTCCAATATACAGGGGGAACTACAGGTTTTCCAAAGGGTGTCATGCTTACACATGAAAATCTAGTTGCAAATACACAAATGTGTGCTGCTTGGATGTATAAATGTAAAAAAGGAGAAGAGTCTGTATTAGGGATTATTCCATTTTTTCATGTATATGGGATGACAGCAGTTATGAACCTATCCATCATGCAAGCATTTAAAATGATTCTACTGCCGAAGTTTGATCCGACCGATACGTTAAAAACAATCCAAAAATTAAAGCCAACCCTTTTTCCAGGTGCACCAACGATTTATATTTCTTTATTAAATCATCCTGAATTAAAAGAATATGATCTATCATCAATTGATGGCTGTATTAGCGGATCTGCGGCATTGCCTGTAGAAATTCAAGAGCAATTTGAGGAAATTACAGGAGGCAGACTTGTAGAAGGTTACGGTTTATCAGAAGCTTCACCAGTTACTCATGCGAATTTTTTATGGAGTAATAGAAAAACAGGAAGTATCGGGGTGCCGTGGCCGAGTACAGATGCAATGATTATTTCGTATGAATCAGGTGGGAGAGCAGAACCTAATGAGCTTGGAGAATTACTCGTAAAAGGACCGCAAGTAATGAAGGGGTATTGGAATCGAATTGAGGAAACTGAAGCAGCTTTAAGAGATGGCTGGCTATATACTGGTGATATTGGCTATATGGATGAGGATGGTTATTTTTATATTGTAGATAGGAAGAAGGATATGATTATTGCAAGTGGATATAATATTTATCCTCGGGAAATTGAAGAAGTGTTATATGAACATGATAAGGTCCAAGAGGTAGTTGTAGCTGGAATTCCAGATCCTTATCGGGGAGAGACTGTAAAAGCATACATTGTTTTAAAAGAAGGGGTAACAGCAACTGCTGAAGAGTTTAACGAATATGCAAGAAAACATTTGGCAGCATATAAAGTACCGCATATTTATGAATTTAGAAATGAACTACCAAAAACAGCGGTCGGAAAAATATTAAGACGTGCTCTTATTGAGGAAGAAAAAGAAAAACTAAAAAACGCAAATTGAATGAAACGATGACTGTTGCATTGCATTTTTAAATGTGGAATAGGGGACGAAGTGTCTTCTATTCCTACTTTTCAATTACTTTATGAGATAAATAATCAAAGATACTTGACAGAAATGGACTTGAAAAACTAATATTAACTTATGAATGATTACTCATTCATTTTACGAAACCTAAGTAGAAATGCTTGGAAAAAAATATTAGAATTTGTCATTGCATGAAAAAAGGGGAGTATTACGTTGAAACAGAAAAAACCTAAATATAAACAAATAATCGATGCAGCGGTTATTGTGATAGCGGAAAATGGCTATCATCAAGCACAGGTTTCTAAAATAGCAAAGCAAGCAGGAGTAGCCGATGGAACAATCTACTTGTATTTTAAGAACAAGGAGGATATCCTCGTTTCGCTTTTCCAAGAAAAAATGGGAGAATTTATTGAAAAAATAGAGGTTGAAATAAAATCCGCTGAGACAGCAGCAGAAAAACTTTATAAGCTTATAAAAACACACTTCTCATTATTAGCAGCAGATCATCATTTAGCAATTGTGACACAACTCGAGCTTAGACAATCTAATAAGGAATTAAGACTTAGAATTAACGAGGTACTTAAAGGCTATTTAAATGTTGTCGATAAAATTATCCGCACAGGTATCGAAACTGGTGAATTTAGAGATGAAATTGATACTAGATTAGCAAGGCAAATGATCTTCGGTACAATCGATGAAATCGTTACGACCTGGGTTATGAATGAGCAAAAATATCCTTTATCAGAACAAACGCAAAAGGTTCATCAATTACTTATAAACGGTTTTGCCAAATCAAATTAACGATTAGCGGTCTTAATCTATGTACATTTCTTTTTCTTCCCGTCATACATTAGGTTATAGACTAGCCGATTTAGATGGAGGGTATCATGAATTACTTAAACCTAAAGAAAAATGAAAACATGGCAATGATTGAAATCAATCATCAGCCAGCAAATGCTTTGTCATCAGATGTTTTAAAGGAATTATCAATTCTCATTGACGAGCTTGAACATGATAATGAAGTTAGGGTAGTAGTACTTCATGGCAAAGGAAAGTTTTTTTCAGCAGGAGCAGATATTAAAGAATTTGTACAATTATCCTCTGAGGATAACTTTTCGAGATTGTCAAAAAATGGGCAAAGTGTTTTTAAGAAGATTGAATCGTTGCAAAAGCCAGTCATAGCTGCAATACACGGTGCTGCATTAGGTGGAGGGCTTGAGTTAGCGATGGCATGTCATCTTCGACTTGTCTCAAATGATGCAAAATTGGGACTTCCAGAATTACAGCTCGGGATTATTCCGGGATTTGGCGGTACTCAGAGGCTTCCAAAATATATTGGGAATGGACGGGCATTAGAAATGATGCTAACTAGTGAGCCTATTACCGGTGAAGAAGCAGTAAGGCTCGGATTAGCAAATCACTCTTATCCTGAGGAAATTCTTTTGAATGAAGCGAAACGTTTAGCTGCTAAATTTGCAGCAAAAAGTCCAAAAACAGTTCGTGCAGTTCTCTCACTTCTTAATGAAGATAAAATAAAACTAGATCAAGAAGGTTATGAAAAAGAAGCAATTTCTTTTGGAGAGGTATTTGGTAGTTCTGATGCAAAAGAAGGAATATCAGCTTTTATTGAGAAAAGAGAACCGAAATTTACAGGGGAATAAATGATGTAACCAAGTGCTTGGAGAATGGTAAGTAAAGCTTAAGGTTTACAATTAAACAATGGGGGAATGGGTAATGAATATTTTCGTACTGATGAAAAGAACATTTGATACAGAAGAAAAGATCGTTTTACAGAATGGTCAAATCGTTGAAGATGATGCTGAATTTATTATTAACCCATATGATGAATACGCAATAGAGGAAGCGCTAAAATTACGAGATAACCATAGTGGAGAGGTAACGGTTATAACGATTGGAAATGATGAATCTGAAAAACAATTACGTACCGCATTAGCAATGGGCTGTGACAAGGCAGTGCTGATAAATATCGAGGATGATATCGAAGCGTGTGATGCTTATACGACATCTCGAATACTTGCAGAGTACTTTAACGATGTTGAGTTTGATATTATTTTGGGAGGTAATGTTGCGATTGATGGTGGGTCTGGTCAGGTAGGACCACGTTTAGCAGAATTATTAACGATTCCATATGTGACAACAATTACGAAGCTTGAAGTTAGTGGAAATACTGCAACGATTGTAAGAGACGTAGAAGGGGATTCGGAGGTTATTGAAACGACATTACCGTTATTAGTAACTGCACAACAAGGGTTAAATGAGCCGAGGTATCCATCTTTACCTGGGATTATGAAAGCTAAAAAGAAGCCTTTAGATGAGCTTGAAATAGACGATTTAAATCTCAATGAAGATGAGGTAGCAGCAAAGACAAAAACGATTGAGATATATTTACCGGCTAAAAGGGAGGCAGGAAGAATACTTGAAGGGGAATTAAATGAACAAGTTTCTGAATTAATTTCACTTCTTCATAACGAAGCAAAAGTTATTTAACAGGGCTTAACAGTTTACGGGATAAACATGAATAGGGGGAATAATGAATGGCGAGAAAAATTCTTGTTTTGGCAGAGACACGTGAACAGGTATTGCGTAATGTTTCTTATGAGGTCATCGCTGCGGGGAAGGAGATTTCAGAAGGTGGAGAGGTTGTTAGTGTTTTAATTGGAGAAAACATTTCATCATTAGCAAGTGAGTTAATTCATTATGGAGCAGATCGTGTCGTAACAGTTGAAGATGCAAAATTATCTACTTATACTCCAGATGGTTATGCACAAGCTTTATTAGCAACAATAAAGGAGGAAAATCCGGAAGCAATAATTATAGGTCATACAGCTTTAGGTAAGGATTTATCACCAAAAATTGCTGCAAAGCTACAATTAGGATTAATTTCTGATGTAACTGCGATTGAAATAACAGGTGGAAATGTTATTTTTTCAAGACCGATTTATTCAGGTAAAGCCTTTGAAAAGCAAATTATAACAGATGGGCTTATCTTTGCGACAATCCGCCCAAATAATATTAATCCGTTACGTAAAGATGATACAAGGACAGGTGAAACTCATTCACTATCGGTAGAAATTAAAGATTTACGGACAATTGTAAAAGAGGTTGTTCGAAAAGCAACTGAAGGTGTTGACTTATCGGAAGCAAAAGTGATTATCGCTGGTGGTCGAGGAGTGAAAAGTGAAGAAGGATTTGAACCACTTAAAGAATTGGCTCATGTCCTTGGCGGTGCTGTAGGTGCATCGCGTGGGGCATGTGATGCTAATTATTGTGACTATTCATTGCAGATAGGTCAAACAGGGAAGGTTGTTACGCCTGATCTGTATATTGCTTGTGGAATTTCCGGGGCAATACAACATTTAGCTGGAATGTCAAATTCAAAAGTTATTGTCGCAATCAATAAAGATCCAGAGGCAAATATTTTTAATGTGGCTGATTATGGAATTGTTGGTGATTTATTTGAGGTTGTACCATTATTAACGGAAGAAATTAAGGCGTTAAAGCTAAATGTAAATAGTTAAAAAACTCTATAATCAATTAAAAACCTAATATTGATGAAATTCATGTTTTGAACAGGAAACATAGGGGAAAATAGATTTGAAGCAAAATGATAGCTAACTTTTAAAGTCGATGCTATACTTTAATCATATTTACCCCACAATTTTTAGGAGGAATTACAATGGCAATAACACATGTTACAGATGAAACATTTACAAATGAAACAAGCGAAGGTGTTGTACTAGTTGATTTTTGGGCACCATGGTGCGGACCTTGTAAAATGATTGCTCCAGTATTAGAAGAGCTCGATTCTGATATGGGAGATAAAGTGAAAATTGTAAAAGTTGATGTTGACGAAAACCAAGAAACAGCTGGTAAATACGGTGTAATGAGTATTCCAACACTACTTGTCTTAAAAGATGGAGAAGTTGTTGATAAAGCTGTTGGCTATCAACCAAAAGAAGCATTGGCTGATGTTTTAAATAAACATGTTTAAAAAAAATGGATTGACATTTGTCAGTCCTTTTTTTAATCTGCTTAAAGGAAAACTTTGCATTGATTACGTATAGTTAACATAGCTGAAATGAGCGAAATCTGATACGATAAAGAGGTGTTTTGTTTTTTGATATGGACTGTAATCCGCCAATATAATTTTATCGAATACGATTATGTTTGCGGATTAACGTCTATAAAATTTGAAAAAAGGAGTGTTTGCTATGATTGATCATATAAAGGAAAAGCTTGCACTTCTTCCTGATCAACCAGGATGCTATATCATGAAAGATCGCCAAGGTACGGTCATTTATGTAGGGAAGGCAAAAGTATTAAAAAATCGTGTTCGTTCGTATTTTACAGGATCACATGACGGAAAAACACTTCGTTTAGTGAATGAGATTGTTGATTTTGAATACATTGTAACGTCCTCGAATATTGAAGCATTAATTTTAGAATTGAATCTTATAAAAAAATATGATCCAAAATATAATGTAATGCTAAAGGATGACAAAACATATCCGTTTATTAAAATAACAAATGAACGTCATCCTCGATTAATTGCAACGAGACAAGTAAAAAAGGATAAAGGAAAGTACTTTGGTCCTTATCCAAATGTACAATCAGCGAGAGAAACAATTAAATTATTGGACCGATTATACCCTCTTCGTAAATGTTCAACAATGCCTGATCGGGTATGTCTATATTATCATATGGGTCAATGCCTAGCTCCATGTGTAAATGATATATCAGAAGAAACGAATCGAGAAATGGTTGAGGAAATTACTAAATTTTTAAATGGTGGATATAAAAAGATAAAAGAAGAGCTCCAAGAGAAAATGACTACGGCTGCAGAGCAATTAGAATTTGAACGCGCACAGGAGTATCGAGATCAAATTATTCACATTGAAGCGACGATGGAAAAACAAAAAATGACAATGAATGATTTTGTTGATAGAGATGTCTTTGGGTATGCTTATGATAAAGGATGGATGTGTGTCCAAGTATTTTTTATTAGACAAGGGAAATTAATTGAACGCGATGTGTCAATGTTTCCAATTTATGATAGCCCAGAACAAGAATTTTTAACCTTTATTGGACAATTTTATTCAAAAGCAAATCATTTTTTACCAAAAGAGATTTTACTACCTGATAGTGTTGAAATTAAATTAGTTGAACAGCTGTTAGATGTATCAGCTCTTCAGCCAAAACGCGGTAAAAAGAAGGATTTAATATTACTTGCGCACAAAAATGCGAAGATTGCCTTGCAGGAAAAGTTTTCACTTATTGAAAGAGATGAGGAACGTACTATTAAAGCTGTTGAAAACCTTGGAGATAAACTAGGTATCCATACTCCTCACCGAATAGAGGCGTTTGATAATTCAAATATTCAAGGAACAGATCCAGTATCGGCGATGGTAGTATTTGAAGATGGTAAGCCTGCAAAAAAATATTATCGTAAGTATAAAATCAAAGGTGTAAAAGGACCTGATGATTATGAATCAATGAGAGAGGTTGTACGACGTAGATATAGTCGTGTATTAAAGGAGGATTTACCACTTCCAGATTTAATTATTATAGATGGTGGTAAAGGGCATTTAGCTGCAGCACAGGATGTCCTAGAAAATGAGTTAGGTCTAGACATTCCAATCGCAGGTCTTGTGAAGGATGATAAACATAGAACTTCAGAACTAATAATTGGCTCACCTCCTGAATTTATTCCCCTTTCTAGGAACAGTCAAGAATTTTATTTATTGCAAAGAATTCAGGATGAGGTTCATCGGTTTGCGATTACCTTTCATAGACAACTCCGCGGGAAAAGCGCCTTTCAATCCATTCTGGATGATATTCCTGGTGTCGGTGCACAGCGGAAAAAAATGTTGCTTAAGCATTTTGGATCATTGAAAAAGATGAAAGAAGCAGATATTGAACAATTCAAAGAAGCTGGGATGCCTGAGAATATTGCAAAGCAAATCTTTGAGCATTTGAGTGACAAATAGATTGAAGTTTTTGTGGTATTGTTAAAGTGCTTGCACTTTTCATTAAAGTTTGATAATCTTGTTAGTAATTTCATAGTATGATCGTTATTTATTGAATGAAGGTAGAGGTGCGAAATTCAAGAGTAGCCTGTTTGAGGAGGATGGTCTCCAATGAAAGCTGGTGAAAGGGAATTTTGCCGAAGCTGTTATAGTACCATTGCTATAATGGCTGGTTTTACATTTAACAGATGTAAAACTGTCAAGAAAATGTAATTTCTTGGAGAGCTATCTCATTGTGAAAGCGAAGTTTATTATTTTCGTTTTGTATAGCAATGGGATATTAATATCTCATTGCTTTTTTTGTTGCTTTTTTAGAAAATGAGTAAACGGTTAGTAGTAGCTTTTATGCCTTCTATCATACATGACTGATCATTTGAATAATCAATGAAGGGTGAGATTGTGTTGGGAATCATTGTCCAAAAATTCGGTGGAACATCTGTTGGATCTGCTGAAAGAATAATGCATGTTGCTAATCGTGTAATTCAAGAAAAACAAAGAGGAAATCAAGTGGTTGTTGTTGTATCTGCGATGGGAAAGTCAACAGATCAATTAGTTGATTTAGCAGGGAAAATAACATCAAAACCAAGTAAAAGAGAATTGGATATGCTCCTTACGACAGGAGAACAAGTAACGATATCCCTTCTAGCATTAGCCTTAATGGAAAAGGGATATGAGGCAATTTCTTATACTGGATGGCAGGCAGGTATTGAAACAGAAGAACAGCATGGGAATGCAAGAATTACAAATATTAATCCGGAAAAAATAAAAACAGAATTAGATAGAGGAAAAATCGTTGTTGTCGCTGGATTTCAAGGAGCCACAAAGGATGGCCAGATTACGACGCTTGGAAGAGGTGGTTCTGATACAACCGCAGTTGCTTTTGCTGCTGCTTTAGAAGCAGATAAATGTGATATTTATACGGATGTAACAGGTGTATTTACTACTGACCCTAGAGTAGTGAAAAATGCACGGAAATTAGCGGCAATTTCATACGATGAAATGTTAGAGTTAGCTAATTTAGGTGCAGGTGTACTTCATCCACGTGCAGTAGAATTTGCAAAGAATTATAAAATACCTTTAGAAGTACGTTCAAGTATGGAAGATGAAAGAGGAACAATTGTTGAGGAGGAAACGAGTATGGAGGAAAACTTAATCGTAAAAGGAATTGCATTTGAGGATCAGGTAACAAGAGTATCGGTTATAGGACTTCCAAATGAATTAACGACACTTTCTACAATTTTTTCAACGTTGGCAAGTCATGGTTTAAATGTTGATATTATTATTCAGAGCACAACGAATGATAAAAAAACAATCATCTCCTTTTCAATAAAAACAAGTGATCTTGACGAGACGATTTCAATTCTTGAGCAAGAAAAGAGCAGTTTGAAATATGAAAAAATTGAATCTGAATCCAATCTTGCAAAA
The DNA here is from genome assembly GCF_902829255.1 of Metabacillus niabensis. Lineage (GTDB taxonomy): Bacteria > Bacillota > Bacilli > Bacillales > Bacillaceae > Metabacillus > Metabacillus niabensis. The sequence continues at coordinate 9,489 of NZ_CADEPK010000131.1, forward strand.
GTCTCAATTGTAGGATCAGGTATGGTGTCAAATCCAGGAGTTGCTGCTCGGATGTTTTCAGTATTAGCTGATAATGGAATTGATGTAAAAATGGTTAGTACCTCTGAAATTAAAGTATCAACTGTCATTTCAGGTGAACAAATGGTTACAGCAGTAGATGCTCTACATAGTACGTTTGAGCTTTCGAAAGAAGCTGCACAAGTATAAAAAGAAAGAATAGGGTCTATCAATGGATAGACCCTTTATGTAAGAATAGAGCAAATGTACTATTGTCATTAAAATAAAGTTCTTTTTACTGCTATCTACTTCATCATTTTCGTTCAGAACGTTTTCCGACAATTGGCGCTGATTCAATCTTATCTTTATGATCCCATTTAGCAGTAAAAATGACTTTTTTAGCACGCTTTTTGATTTGCTCATGAGTTTCGGTAATATAGCTATTAATTGTTTGAAGTTGCTCGGCTATAAATCCAGCTTCCAATTGGAAACTGCAATCATTATCTTTGCCTAAACGTAATGAAATGAGATCACCACTAAGCTCCAATTCCATTTCGTTTTTGTTTAGACTTAATACAGTTAAATTTCCCCAACCGGCATTTTCAAAGAAAGATATCACTTCTTCTGTTGAGCTAAGCGGATATTTTCTTGCTAGTTCCTTCCCTGCCCAATAAAGCATATTGGAGTAGTCCTTACCTAAAATAGTTGGTATTAAGACTTCTCGGATTAGTTCATATCCAAAGGCAGGCGTCTGTAATTCTTTTAATTCTTCGTTTGTCAATTGTATGGATTGTTTATTCACGGTATTCCCCTCTTTCTATCGTTTATTATATAACAAGAACGATTATGAAAAACATGTAAT
>NZ_CADEPK010000132.1 GCF_902829255.1 Metabacillus niabensis
GTCTATACCAATTATTTTTTTATTTTCTAACATTTTTTTCAAGTTAGAAAAAGAATAATGTCGATAATCCCAGTAAATCAATCAATAAAGTTGAAAAGGGTTTTAAGGTAAAATTGGTATAGACAACTATACTTTGGTGATGCTAAACTTAAGGTATCAATTGAAAGGAAGTATCTGAAAATGGCTGATGATAATCTTATTTTGCTAAAGGGCGTTCAAATTTATTCTGAAAACGAATTCATTAAAAAAGGGTTTATAAAAATAAAAAACAATAAAATAGTAGAATTCGGACCATTAGACCAACTTATTCATGAAGAAGATTTTAATGTTGTAGATGTTCCTTCAACTTATGCAGCTGTCCCAGGCTTTATTGATGTTCATATCCATGGAGCAGATGGTGCTGATACGATGGATGCTACAGAAGCAGCACTGAAAACGATGGCTAACGCACTTCCTAAAGAGGGAACTACAAGCTTCCTAGCCACTACTATAACTCAAGATGTGGAACAAATCGAAAATGCCATTATCAATGCTGGAGAGTACATTCATCTTCAACCATCACAGGGGATAGCAGAAATACTTGGGATCCACCTTGAAGGTCCATTTGTTAATAGAGAAAGAGCAGGGGCACAGCCACTGCAGCATATTATTGAGCCAGATCTTGCGCTATTTAAAAGGTGGCAAACCTTATCAAATGGAATGATTAAACTAGTTACACTTGCACCTGAACTGCCAAACGGACTTGACATGATCCGATATTTGAATGAGCAAGGAATCGTTTCATCAATTGGTCATTCTGATGCAACCTATGAGATCGTAACAGATGCTATGAAAGCAGGAGCAAGTCATGTCACACATTTATTTAATCAGATGAGAGGGTTACACCACCGTGAACCGGGTGTTGTTGGAGCTACGTTATTACATGATGAATTAAAGGCTGAAATGATTGTCGATGGAATTCATGTAAGACCTGAGATGGTTCACTTAGCTTATAAGCAAAAGAAAAGCGATGGATTAATTTTAATAACTGATTCGATGCGGGCAAAATGTTTGAAAAATGGTACGTATGATCTTGGAGGTCAGGAAGTTAATGTAGAAGACGGAACAGCGGTACTTTCTGACGGAACTCTCGCAGGAAGTGTTTTAAAGCTAGGCCACGCAGTCAAAAATATCATCCATTATACTGGATGCTCGTTGAAGGAAGCGGTAAAAATGGCTTCGGAAAACCCTGCAAAGCAACTAAATATTTTTGAACGAAAAGGCAGTATTGCTGTAGGAAAAGATGCGGATATTGTCATTTTAGATGAACATTATGACGTTCAAATGACATTTTGTCGTGGAAAGCTTGCCTATAAAAAGGGAGGAAACGAAGGATGAAAATCATTGAGGTTAATGACTATCAACAAATGAGCCAAGTAGCAGCAGAATATATTCTGAAAAAGGTTACTGATAATCCTGCTATTCATTTAGGACTTGCTACAGGTGGTACTCCAAGTGAAATGTATAAAAATTTAATCGAGGATCACAAGCAAAACGGAACCTCCTATGAGCATGTGACTACTTTTAACTTAGATGAATATATTGGAGTTTCTGGAGAAAACCCAAATAGTTATCGCTACTATATGGATAATCATTTGTTCAATCATATTAATATTGATAAAAGGAAAACACATATTCCTCTTGGGAATACGACTGATAGTCAAGCGGAATGTAACAGATATGAACAATTAATTAATGAAAACGGGATTGATTTACAAGTATTGGGTATTGGTCAAAATGGTCATATTGGTTTTAATGAACCAGGTACGTCTTTTAGCTCGAAAACCCATGTCGTTACGTTAGCACCTTCAACTATTCAGGCAAACGCAAGATTTTTTAAGACGATCGAAGAGGTGCCAACAAAAGCAATAACGATGGGGATTTCCACCATTATGAAAAGTAAGGAAATATTGCTTTTAGTATCAGGAGAAAGCAAAAAGGATGCAGTTAATAAGCTTATAAACGGTGAGATAGACGAAAAGTTTCCTGCATCTGTGTTGAAAAATCATCCATATGTTACAATAATTGCAGATAAAGCGGCAGTTTCAGGTATGAAAACGACCTGTTAACTCTATAATGCGTTCTTAAACGTTGTATGTGTGAAAACTATCGCTGTCGAGTTTAATTGGGAAAGGTGAATTAAGGAGAATGATTAACAAAAATTCCCCCATTCCACTTTATTATCAACTAAAAGAACATATTAAAGAAATGATCGAAAAGGGAGAGCTAAAGCCTGGTGATTCACTTCCTCCAGAAAGGGAATATGCTGAAAATCATCAAATTAGCCGAATGACAGTTAGACAAGCCTTCACCGAATTAGTTAATGAGGGATATTTATTTCGTTTGCAAGGAAAGGGAACTTTTATTGCTGAACGTAAAATAGAACAGCCTCTTCATGGCTTAACAAGTTTTACAGAGGATATGAAAGCAAGAGGATTTGAGCCAGGAAGTCAATTAATCCAATTTGAAATCGTCTCATCAACAAGTCCGATTGCAAGGCAACTTCTTATTCCAGAATACGGACCTGTATATGAAATAAAACGTATTCGATTAGCTGATGGGGTTCCGATGGCTTTAGAAACAAATTATATTTCTGCTAATTTAATTAAAGGGCTTACAGAACAAATTGTGAACCAATCTCTGTATGCTTATATTGAAGAAAATTTAAATCTTAAAATTCATCAAGCTTCACAAATTATTGAATCCTCTATTGCTAGTCAAACGGAAGCGAATTATTTAAAAATAGCAAAAGGAGCACCTGTTATGCTCATACAACGAAATACGTATTTACAGGACGGTACTCCTCTTGAATTGGTTAAATCAGTATATCGTGCAGACCGTTATAAATTTATGATTCAGATGGAGCGGTAAAAACTTAAAATATTGGAGATATAATATGTTTAATCATTATTTTCATAAGCTTATTGAACTAATATCTACTATTGAAGAAGACGAAGCTGATAATATTCAAACAGCAGCAAGTAAGGTTGCCCGATCGATCCAAAATGATGGTATTGTTCATGTGTTTGGCTGTGGTCATTCTCATATGCTTGCTGAGGAGCTCTTCTATCGCGCAGGTGGCCTTGCAACAATTAACCCAATTTTAATAGATGAGTTAATGCTTCATAAAGGGGCAGTAAAATCCTCTCAATTGGAAAAACAGCATGGATATGCTAAACAATTTATGGAGACAGTTGGAATTCAAGCGAATGATATCGTAATTGTAGCTTCTACATCAGGTAGAAATCCGGTTCCAATTGAGGTTGCTGAATTTGCTAAGCAACAGGGGGCTTATGTCATTGCGATTACATCTCTCAATTATTCGGAGCATATATCCTCAAGACATAAAAATGGAATGTTTCTCTCTGATGCATCTGATCTAACAATAGATAGCCATATTATGGTGGGAGATGCTTTGCTAAACCATGAATTACTTAATGTTTCGTTCGGTTCAGGTTCAACAGTTATTGGAGTTGCCATCGTTAATGCCATCATAGTTGAGGCAGTTAAATTGATGGTTGAAAATGAGTTTACTCCCCCGATTTTTAAAAGTGGCAATGTTGATGGATCAGAAGAGTATAATCGGGAATTAGTTAATCGTTATAAAGGCAGAATTCCTTTGTTAGGAGAAAACTAAGATTGCTACGTCCGCTTATAAGGAAAAATTAAAACTTACTATATTGACTTCAGGAAAAATTTTGCATAAACTGTTTGTAATTATCAAATAAAGGCAATGAAGAGAATAAGTAAAATGACTTTGTTTTACACAGAGAGCTTCGGTAGCTGAAAAGAAGCAAAAACATTCATTTGAAAAATGATCTCTAAGCTTCGTACTGAACATACTTTTTGTATTAGTAAGCTACGACGAGATTTGGCACTCGTTATCAATGTCACAGTATAAGAGTAGGTGTATTTACTCCGTACTTGCAGAGGCAGATGGTGTGAACTATTTGCGAATTAAGGTGGTAACACGTGGAATCCAAACCTCGTCCTTAACTATTTCAGTTAAGGACGAGGTTTTTTGTTTTTTCTAAAGGCACAGGAGAAGCGTGTCAATGGGAGTGGCGATATTATCAAGCCGAGGGAGCTCCTGGACTGTAAGAGGATAGCGACAACCAAGTATAACAAAGTTATCTATAAAAATTTGAGGAGGGTTTTAATGAGTATTTTTATTGGTGGAGCATGGGCTTATGCAAATGGTTCTTTACATCTTGGCCATATATCAAGCCTATTACCTGGTGACATTTTGGCTAGATATTACCGTTTAAAAGGAGATAAGGTTTTATATGTTTCAGGAAGCGATTGTAACGGGACACCGATAACAATTAGAGCAAAACAAGAGGGAGTTTCACCAAAGGAGATTGCCGATAAGTATCATCAAGAATTTGTAGATTGCTATACAAAGTTAGGTTTCTCATATGATGTTTACACGAGAACTGATAGTCCCTTTCATCATAGAATTGTTCAAGATATATTTTTAGAGTTACTTGAAAAAGGATTTATTTATCAAAAGGTAATTGAGCAAACGTATTGTGAATATGACCAGCAATTTCTACCTGACCGTTATGTTGAAGGGATATGTCCTAATTGTGGTGCAAATGCCAGGGGTGATCAATGTGATGTATGTTCAAGTGTATTAGAACCAACTGAATTACGAAATAAATTATGTAAAATATGTGGGAAACCGCCTACGACAAGGAAAACGGAGCATTTTTATTTTTCGTTAAGTTCCTTTCAGCAAATTTTAGAAGCTTTTACAGAGGAAGCTCAGAATCAAAAGCTTTGGCGTGAAAATGCCATATCATTGACGAAAAGGTACTTAAAGGAAGGTTTGCGAGATCGAGCTGCTTCAAGAGATCTTTCGATTGGAGTAACTGTTCCTGTGAAATGGTTTGAGTCAAAAAAAATCTATGTTTGGATTGAAGCGGTTTCGGGATATTACACGGCAAGTAAAAAGTGGGCAAAGGAAACAAATAGCGATGATTCGATATTTTGGAATGAAACAACAACGTCTTATTACGTACATGGGAAAGATAATATACCATTTCATTCAATTATATGGCCTGGTATATTAGCGGGACTTAAAAAAAGTTCACTTCCTACACATATCGTTTCAAATGAGTATTTAACTTTAGAAAAGAAGAAGCTATCTACGAGTAAAAATTGGGCAGTGTGGATTCCAGATATGTTAGAAAGATATGACCCAGATTCCATTCGTTATTTCTTAACAATTAATGCTCCGGAAAACCGGGATGCTGATTTTTCCTGGAAGGAATTCATTTATAGTCATAATAGTGAATTGCTAGGGGCATATGGCAACTTTATTAATCGAACATTAAAATTTATCGAAAAGTCATTTGATGGTGTGATTCCTGATAGTAACATAGATTGGACGGTTCAGAATAAAGTGAAACAGCTTTATGAAGAAGTAGGACAAAGTATTGAAACTACTTCTTTTAAACAAGGGCTAGAACGAGTTTTCGAGCTTGTCAGATACTCTAATAAATACTTTGATGAACAGCAGCCATGGAAGCAGATCAGCGACGATATCGAAGCTTGTAAACAAACCTTAGCAAATTGTGTTTATCTTATTGGCAATTTTGCGCAAATTTTAACTCCATTCCTTCCGTTTTCAAGTGAAAAGGTGAAAGCGATGCTGAAAATATCTGAAACAAGCTGGAATCCTTTTTTAATTAAACCGATCGTATTATCGAACGTTGAACCTTTATTTGAACGAATAGACACGGGGAGAATTGTCGAGGAGCTTGAAAGGTTAACAAGTAAAACTGTTTAACATGTAAATGTAAAGAATCAAATTCCTCTAATTTAAAAATTGGCGCAATCCTTCTTAAAGGATAGCGCCAAATTAAAGGATCATAAGATTGTCATGAGGTTTATTTTCGAAGGAGGGAATAAACAAATGTGTCATATGCTTTGCCATTTTGGTACATATAATCTCTTAATACTCCCTCTTTTTGAAACCCTACTTTTTCTAATAAATTATTCGATGCTTTGTTTTCAATAAATACTACAGCACCTATCCTGGTTAAATCTAGCTTTTCAAAACCATATGATATTACCTTTAAAACTGCCTCAAGAGTATAGCCATTTCTCCAATAATCTGGATGTAATTCATAACCAATTTCTGCACGTTTATGCTTAGGTAACCAAGCATTAAAGCCGATAGTGCCAATTATGCCCTTGGTTCCTCTTCTTTCAATTCCCCAGCGTATACCTCTTTTTTCACTATAGCTTTTTGAAAAAAAGTCGACAATTTTTTCTGCCTGTTCGATCTTTTCTAAAGTTTCTTGTCCATAATAACGTGTTACATCTTCATTCGAAAAACAAGCAAAAATACCTTCCGCATCTTCTTTAGTCATTTCTCGCAAAATTAGTCTATCAGTTTCTAATCTAGGAAACATTTCATCTCTCCCTTTATTTAGATTTCACTTTGAGACAATCTAACTTAATACTAATGATTGCAAATTACCATACAATATACAATCATTTTTAAAAATGGCTCAGGAAGCCAGTCTTACAGCATCAACAAAAGAAAAAAATCCTGTTTACCACAGGATTTTGAACTTACCTTTATACAAATTCGCAAACATACAACTATTCTATACTTGAAAATTTGGCTAAATCCTCCCTGTTGCCAATCATCACTAATAAATCCCCTTTATGAATCGTATGTTCAGGAGAAGGAGAAACGATGATATCTCCGTTACTTACTATTGCGATGACACTGACATTATATTTAGCTCGAATATCAAGCTCGCGCAAGTTTTTTTCAGCCATTTTTTCAGGAATTAATATTTCCTCTATGTTGTATTCCTTTGATAATTCTATGTAATTAAGCATATTAGGTGATAAAAGCTGATTTGCAACACGTTCTCCCATATCCCGTTCAGGATAAACAATCCAATCTGCCCCGATATGCTCTAAAACTTGACCATGTCGCTTTCCTAACGCTTTAGCAATAACCTTTTTCACTTCTAAGTTTTTTAATAGCATAACCGTTAAAATACTGGACTGCATATCATCGCCTATCGCAACTATTACACAATCAAAATTTCGAATTCCTAGAGCAGTAAGTGCCTTTTCTTCAGTGCTATCAGCGATAACTGCGTGGGTAACAAATGATTCTGCAGCATCTACACGCTCCTCATTTATATCAATTCCAAGCACCTCTTGACCAGCATCATGTAATCTTCGAGCAATACTTGTTCCAAATCTACCTAAACCAATAACCGCATATTGTTTTGTAGCCATTTATGCCACTCCTATACTTATAGTTTATCCAAATCCTCTTAAAGTTGAAGCCTATGTTACCCGATCATAATCTTTCCTTTAGGATGGTGGAAAGCCTCTTTCGTCCGTCTTCTCGTAATCGCAAAGCCAAGAGTTAATGGACCTAATCGACCTACAAACATTGTAAAAATAATAATGACCCGTCCGAAGCTGGAAAGTTCTGGCGTTAATCCCATTGACAAGCCTACAGTTCCAAAAGCAGAGGTCGCTTCAAATAAATACATAATGAAAGGATGACCCTTATCTGTAATACTTAATAAAATTGTCACGAGCAAAATAATCATTAAGCCACTTAATGCCACAGTTATAGCCTTTAATATTGTTTGCATTTCAATTCTTCGTTTAAATAAAACAATATCTTCCTTCCCTTTAAGTTGGGACCAAAAGGTTGCCATTAAAACAGCAAAGGTAGTGATTTTTATCCCACCAGCTGTTGAACCTGAACCAGCACCGATATACATGAGGATAATTGTTAAAAATAAACTTGCGTGTGTTAAATCTGCAATCGGCAATGTGTTTGCACCAGCTGTCCTTGGAGTAACTGCATGAAACAAAGCACCATACCCTTTTCCTGAACTATCTAGAGTGCCTAATGTGTTAGGGTTATTGTATTCAAAAAGGAAAATTAAAATTGAAGCACCTGCAGTTAAAATGAAAGTTGTAATTAAAACGATTTTTGTGTTTACCGATAATCTGCGCGTCATTCGGTATTCATATAGTTCATTAAAAACAATGAATCCTAAGCCACCTAAAGTAATAAGCGAACATATCGTTAAGACAACAAAGGGATCGTCAACATAGTCTGTCAAGCTTCGGAACTCCCCCATTAAATCAAAACCAGCGTTATTAAAATTAGATATGGCATGAAAAAAGCCGTAATAAATCGCTGTTCCTATTGGCATGTCAAAGGAAAAACGAATCGAAAGGATGGTAGCGCCAATTGTCTCAATGATTATAGTGAACAACAAAATTCGCTTTACCAATTTGACAATCCCTGAAATTGAGATGTTATTATATGCTTCCTTCAAAACTAATCTTTCTTTTAAAGAGATTTTCTTGCCTAATAATATAAATAAAAACGTTCCAAACGTCATAAAACCTAATCCACCAACCTGAATGAGCGTTAATACGACCAGCTCACCAAATGTAGAAAACGTATCGGCCGTATCTACAACAACAAGACCTGTTACACAAGTAGCGGAAGTAGCCGTAAATAATGCATCTAAGAAAGATAGACCTTTTCCGTTTTCTGTAGCAATCGGTAATGTTAATAAAAACGTTCCGATCAAAATGATAATCGCAAAGCCTAATACTAAAATTTTTGGCGGATTTAAATAATCATTTATTTTTTTCATAGTAATCTCCTTGAATTACCTTAAAGTTAGAAACTCTTCTAATTTTTCCATTGCTTTTAATCATTTATTACATGCTTTGAAAAAATAAATCTTTCTGTATTTGCTTATGTTGCTTATAACAGCCGAGTTGTATTCCACCTGCTTAAACGATTGTTAATTTACGAAAATAGCCATAAATAAAGACCAATGATTACTTTCCTCCATGTTAAAATGAACAATATCAAAATAGATTCCAGCAGAAACTATTCAAAAATTCTGATGAAATTTAAAGAAATTGTCATTTCCAAACATCTTTAATGGAGAAAATGTATTCATTGGTCTATAAAACACCCAGCATTTAAGGTTGCTTTGTGTTCTATCTTCCAAGAGGTACTTTCACATTTAAAGCACAAAAAAAGACCTTTTTTGATCAGGCTGCTCTTTTGCTCCATCATAAAACAAAAAAGCCCCCTGTATTAGGTGGTCCTTTGACCTCCTTCGCTTTAGTCGACGAAGTTAGCTGACGGGTAGAATGGCGAAAGAGTTTCTCATCCCTTCTGCAAAAGCAGAATTAACCCCAAATAATTGGTTCCTCCGTTCTCATATTATGAGATTTGACCATTAATATTTGATTTACGGAGATAATTCTACGCTTATCATCATTGCACTGTAAACCCCTTGGAAGTTCAATCTTTCGTTAAACATGACGATATTCAGCCATTTTTACTATTAAAACTCATGATAATACTGTTTTTCGTAATATTTCTCCTTGTTTTTATGGATTTTAAGGTTTTGTAAAAAAATTAAAATATGGATTGACAAAAACTTTATTCGGACATTAGAATTACTCCATGAATCCCAGATATGCTATGGAGGTTTTATGAATTATTCCAAAAAGAAATTAGAGGCAAAAATAAGTGAAGAATTAATTAAGCTTCAGCGTGAATTAATCGGAAAAGGCCCACAGGAGGCAAAAACGTATATCGTTTATGACATGATGATTACACGCTACAAAGGAGTTTTGACTGTGGAAGAAAAACATTTAGTCAATAGCGATCCTGGGAAAAAACTTGTTAAGGAAATGAGAGAATTACTGCGAGAAAAATATTGTCAGGAGTATGAAAAAATAATCGAACAATATACTGGATGTAAGGTACTTTCATCACATAGTGATATAAGCACAAGTACAGGTGAAAGAATAGAAGTGTTTATTTTAGATAGGAACTTAGAAAAATGGATTGAAATGAATAATTGAATCTTATTTTTGTATGGCTTTTTAAATTTTAGCTATGTTAAAGCTAAAATGTTGAATTCTATGTAGTTTGTTTATTGGAGCGCATACGGTAAGAAGTGTGGCAAGGGATCCTACACAAGACCGAATGGCGAGAAGCCCCCAGAACAGCACTCAGAAAGCGAAAATAAGCAACTTAAATTAACAAAACTACTTGTTATTGATTATTTCAAACTTTAATACTTTAGAAAAGGTGGAAAGCATGGGGAAAACCACTTATCGTTATTTAATTAATGCAGAAGGTAAGGGCGGAGAGACTTACTTAACTCATTGTCAAGATAAAGAGGAACTGCAAAAATGGTTAGAAGTCCACGAGCGTGATTTAATAATGGAGAAGCTACATGTGATTGATAAAAAGAAGCATCCTTTACTAAAGCTATTTTCATTTAAAAAATATTAATAC
>NZ_CADEPK010000133.1 GCF_902829255.1 Metabacillus niabensis
GTGTTAGGTTTTATCACATGAATAATTTATTATTATATCACACATTTATAGGAAATACGCATAAAGGAATATGTGATTACGGAAACTTTATTCTATTAGAATGAGAATAAACATTAAACGAATGACCACGAATAAACCCTACTACTGTAATGTTTAGTTCTTCCGCTAGCTTAATAGCTAAATTTGTTGGAGCAGATTTTGATAATATGATTCCAACACCGATTTTTGCAGCTTTCAACAAAATTTCTGAAGAGATTCTCCCACTAATGACGATTATTTTATCGCGCACAAAGGTCTTTGATATCAATGCATAGCCATATATCTTATCAAGTGCATTATGTCGTCCAATATCAGTACGTTTAATGATCATTTCATTCGGTTTGCAAAGAGCTGCATTATGGACGCCACCGGTTTCATGGAAAACAACACTGTCTTCTTGCATATCCTTCATTAATTTTAAGCATTGTTCTGCAGTAATTGTTGTTTTACTTGTGGAGGTTTTTGCTGTTTTAGTATCATTTTGAAAATAAAACTGTCTGCCTTTCCCACAGCATGAACCGATAAATCGTTTTGAATAAAATTGCTGACTTGTCGTAAAATCAGCTGTTAAATCGACATATGCAAGCCCTTTTGCTTCATCAATTGACATTGAAACAATTTCATCAGCAAAACGGATAACTCCTTCAGAGGCAAGAAACCCGAATATTAATTCTCTCATATCAGATGGAGTACAAACCAATGTGGCAAATTCCTGCCCGTTAATAAAAATAGTTAATGGGTATTCTGTTACGATGTAATCCTCAATCTCGTTCACCATTCCTGCTGAAAACTTCACGATCTTTTGATTAATTCTCATTTTTGAATTCATGCGATCATCAACCCTATCATTTTTATTTCAATTTTTATTGTTCTCCGATATAATAGATAAGTTCTTTTTCTATTACTCATATTAGGTTTATATGTACCGATAAATATGAAACTGCTAAATGTACTTTATAAGTACAGCATATTCACTTTGAAGTTAAAGTTATGCCGAGGTCTTAAGCAATAACTAATTGAGTTAGACTTTAATGCATCAATTATTTTTTTGGAAGGAAGAGGTGATAATATGAGAATTATTTTATATTTAGCATCCATCATTTTGGCAAACGTAATCACAGCAGCATTTCAACCGATTCAATTTTCCGTGTTTATTATTCCTATGGGAACACTTTTAATCGGTGCAACATTTATTTTGCGTGACCTTGTCCAAAATAAAATTGGGAGAAAGAAAACATATCTTTTTATTGGTTTAGCACTTATATTATCTGCAGTTGTTTCATCATTATTAGGTGATACGTTATATATTGTCATTGCTTCAGCTATCTCATTTTTACTAGCTGAGACAACAGATACGGAAATTTACACAAGGCTAAAGCTCCCACTTGCTTGGCGGGTATTTTATAGTGGAATCGTTGGTGGATTACTGGATTCTGCAGTATTTGTCATCATCGGATTAAGTCCAATTGGTGCTAATATCCTACCATGGGAGGCTGTTCCAGCAGCGATTATCGGACAAGTCATTGTCAAAACCCTAATTCAAGGAATAGGTGCCTTAATTGTTAGCAAAATTCACACATTTCAGCATGAGTAATAAAAAGAAAAGTTATCTTAAAGCTTGTTGTTCATTTCTTAACACTTTATCTATCGGAGAAAATACTCTGCTACAAGAGGAAATAAACAACCAAGCAAAGAAAGAAAAAAGATAAATGATTAAAACAGGATGACTCTAGAGGTTTAGACCCTTATCCAACCATCTGTATATAGATTTCTCCTTTTTTGAGTCTAAATTATATGTTTGAGGGTCTATAGCCTTTGGTTATGGGTCATCCTTTTTTATAAATTAATTGTCATAATTATCAACTTTACTTTATAAATTTATACAAGCAGATAATTTTTACATCCTAAAATCAACTCGAGTGATAAAACAAATCGAAGTATTTACAAACTTTGCTACGGGATAGCGCTCCTGTCTCTGTTTCAAGCTTGTAAATGTAAGCGGTTTTATTGTTTATGGTCTGGTCAGAAAGTTGCGATCCTGCTTGAAGCTAACCGTCAATACCTAAGTTCACATAATTTTTTATGTGTATTAAAGGAGATTGACGGTTTATTTGTATCTAAAGGGAACAACTTGAATTTTTCCATTTATAACAAATGCGAGGGGATGAGTGTGTGAAAAAGACGAAAAACCGTTGGCTTATAGCAGCTTCTGCAGTTGGAATTCATATTTCAATAGGTTCAGTTTACGCATGGAGTAATTTTACTAATCCATTAATCGACCAATTTGGCTGGTCTGCACAACAGGTTCAATTAACCTTTAGTATCGCCATCCTTTTTCTTGGTTTGTCGGCAGCATTTCTTGGACATTTTGTAGAAAAGTACGGTCCGAGAGCATCAGGGTTACTTGCTGCAGGTTTTTTCGGGGTCGGTGTTATCGGTGCTGGCTTTGCTGTAAGCATAGGTTCCCTGCCATTGTTATACATTACTTATGGAGTATTAGGAGGTATTGGGTTAGGAGTTGGGTATATTGCACCGGTTTCAACACTAGTAAAATGGTTCCCTGATCGAAGAGGTCTTGCTACAGGTTTAGCTATTATGGGATTTGGATTTGCAGCTGCAATAAGTAGTCCGATAATGGATTTACTTATTAAATCAGTTGGAACAAATCATACATTTTATATTTTAGGTGCAGCCTATCTATTCATCATGACATTGTCATCACTTTATTTAGAAAAACCGCCAGCTGATTGGCTACCAAATGGTATGAAAGCTAAAATTCAATCTGGCAAAGTAAAGGTGAACAATGATTTATCACAGCTAACTGCTAACGAAGCGATTAAAACACCACGATTTTATTATTTATGGCTAATGTTATTCATTAATGTAACGTGTGGAATTGCAATTCTTTCTGCCGCTAAACCGCTTGCTCAGGAGAGTATTGGCCTATCAACAGTAGAAGCTGCGGCATTAGTTGGCGTTATGGGGATATTTAATGGGTTAGGCCGAATTGGTTGGGCATCAATTTCTGATTATATTGGCAGACCGAATACGTATACAACGTTTTTTGCCCTACAAATTATTTTATTCGCTTTCTTACCACATACAACAGAAGCAATTCTTTTTCAAATCATGCTAGCTATTGTTTATACATGTTATGGTGGAGGATTTGCAGCAATTCCAGCATATATTGGAGACTTGTTTGGCACAAAACAACTTGGTGCGATTCATGGATATATTTTAACAGCTTGGGCTGCTGCAGGACTCGCCGGACCTATGTTTGCAGCTTGGATGAAGGATACGACTGGTAGCTATGGCACTAGTTTAACATTTTTTGCAGGATTATTTGTGCTAGCCCTAATCATATCCATTTTAATTAGAAAAGATATTCAAAAAGTTCGCAAACAAAATGAGGCGGTTGCTACAGAACCATCAATAAGCAGCTAAAGAAAGACGATGAATGTTCATTTCTTAACCATATTTAATAAAAATCACCCCTCTTATTTAAGGAGGAATATATGAATAAATATGAAGCTGAATTTAGTAACATTGTTCGCTCGTTTCGAAAAAAACATATGGGAAAAGGACCGAGTAAAATCACAACTACATTTTGCAAAAATTGGGCGATATGTGAAATGGAAGGTAATTTATCACCCGTTGAAAAATTCATTGCTAGTGCTGATGAAGGAAAACAAGTGTTACGCTCTGCCCGTACTGAGATGGTGAAACAAATGTACAGAAAAAACCGACCAGTTGAAATGGAAAACTTTTTAGAGAGTAATTTTGTTGATTTATTTGTAGATATTGATATTGATCGAGATTTTGGCATGTCTATTTTTGTCTTTGACGAGGATATAGAGAAGAAATTTTCCAGTAAAAAATAAAGGGTTTGGTACTTTGTAGCGATCCTGCAAAAGGCTAACCACCGAAAACCGCGGCTATACGAGGTTCGGTGGTCTTTTTGTTAAAGGATGAACACGTAAAAGAAACCTTGGGATTCTCTTAATTTAAGCATCTAATCCTGATGAACACTGCAATTATAGATTTAATGCAGAAAAGTCTAGAAAAAGGAGTGGTTCTAATGGGAAAGACAAAACATACCGGTCCAATAAAGCTGAATAAGAAGCCATCTCCAAAACTATGGAGTAGCTTGATTCCAATGGGTCTAGGTAAAGTAAAACCTCATCATATTCGTGACACAATGAAGGTCATATTAGAAAATCGTGATAATTTACCTTATGCTTATCGTATTCTAACACAAGGAGTATGTGATGGATGTGCACTAGGTGTATCAGGTCTACACGATCAAACATTATCAGGTCCCCATCTTTGTACGACAAGGCTAAATGTATTGCGTTTAAATACTGCACCAGCTATTAATTCCGAGCTTTTACATGATGTTGAGTATTTACGAACATTATCAAGTACAGAACTACGAAAGCTTGGGCGGATTCCGTACCCATTATTGAGACAAAAAGGAGAATCAAAGTTTACGAGAATCACTTGGGATGAGGCGTTAAGCCGAATTGCTAGTAAAGTGAAAGAAATTAGTCCTAAACAATTGGCTTTTTATTTAACAGCTAGAGGCATAACGAATGAGGTATATTATACAGCTGCGAAGGTAGCACGTTTTATCGGAACGAATAATATTGACAATGCTTCACGAATATGTCATTCACCTAGTAAAACTGCATTAAAACGTTCTCTTGGAATTGGAGCATCTAGCTGTAATTATAAGGATTGGATCGGAACAGATGTCCTAGTTTTTTGGGGCTCTGTTGCCGCAAATAATCAACCTGTATCAACTAAATACATGTATGCAGCCAAAAAGGCAGGAACAAAAATCATCATGATTAATCCATATCGAGAACCTGCAATGGAAAACTACTGGATTCCTTCTATTGTTGAAAGTGCACTATTCGGAACGAAAATTGTCGATGATGTTTATCAAGTAAATATTGGTGGAGATATTGGATTTATGAACGGTGTCATGAAATATTGGTTTGAAATGGAGGAAAGAAATCCAGGGACAGCAATTGAATACACCTTCGTAAAAGAACATACAAATGGATTTGAATTATTAAAGCAACATCTCGAAAAAATGGCGTGGGAGCAAATTGAACAATCTTCAGGTCTTTCGCGGCAAAGAATTGGTGAATTTGCCCAATTATTGGCAAATTCACGTACAGGTGTATTTGTATGGAGTATGGGACTAACTCAGCACCGATTTGCAACTGATAATATTTCACAGGTTGCAAATCTCGCTCTATTGCGAGGCTTTATCGGCCGGGAAAAATGTGGAGTCATGCCAATTAGGGGACATAGCGGTGTTCAAGGCTCAGGTGAAATGGGAGCAGATCCTTTTGTCTTACCTGGAGGAGAATTTGATGATGAAACGATAAACCGAATTGAACAAGTTTGGGGATTTACACTGCCAAAATGGCAAGGTGACACTGTTGGACAATCAATTGAGAATGCACTTTTACCAGATAACCATGAACGCAAGCTCAAGCTTTTTTATACAAGTGGAGGAAATTTTTTAGAAACGATGCCTGATCCACAGTTTATTAAGGAAGCTCTTGAGAAAGTAGAGCTACGTGTTCATCAAGATATTATCTTGAATACGTCTACACTACTTGATGCAAAAGAGGAGGTAATAGTCCTACCAGCAATGACAAGGTATGAACAGCCAGGGGGAGGAACATCTACAAGTACAGAACGTATGGTTTATTTTAGTCCGGAAATCGAAGGACCAAGGATCGAGGAAGCTAGATGTGAATGGGAAATCTATGTTGATTTGGCAAAAAGAATACACCCAGAAAAAAGTAATCTCATACATTTTGCACATGCTGATGAAATAAGAAAGGAAATTGCTGTAGCAAATCCTAATTATAATGGTATTCAGCATTTAAAAAAGCAAGGTGACGTCTTTCAATGGGGTGGGGCATGGTTATGTGAAGGAGGTCAATGTCCTACAAGTAATGGAAAAGGAAATCTAATTGCGATCGATCTCCCAGAAAATCGCCGTACAGAGGGCCAATTTTATATAACAAGTCGTCGTGGTAAACAGTTTAATTCGATGATTTATAGTGAAATTGATCCTTTTAATGGTGGACATCGTCACGATATTATTATGAATTCACAAGATGCAGCCAGTCTTGCAATTACCGAAGGAGAAAGCATTGTTATTTATAATAAGTTTGGAATGCTTCAAGGAAAAGCTAAATTTGACAATATCTCTAAAGGAAATATCGCAGTCTATTGGCCAGAAGGGAATGTATTATTTAGAAAGGGAATCTATGAAAAACATGCGAAAATTCCGGAGTATAACACTGTCGCTTTAGTAGAAAAGGCGGAAATGTATCACGCACGAAAAGACAAAAACTATCTCGAAAAACGGATTGCAGACCTTGAGGTAGATTTTGAATAACAATCATGCAGGGGGAAAATGAAATTCCCCCTTACATTTATTCCTCATCATTAACTTCACCATCACCAATTTGATCTTCACCTGGCTCGTCATCACATGCAACAAACGTAGTTGCAATAATTCCAGCTAAAAAAAGAGTTAACAACTTTTTCATTTGATTCACCACCTTGTATAAACAAAAATAGTGCAAATTTCTTAAAAATCTTTTACTGCTTTTTATAGTAATTCCCTGAACAATAACGATATATGTATAATAGAAATTTCCTATTTACATCATAATAATGAAAAAATTGCAATGTCTTGTATAATCTTCTAGTTAACCATGGTAAAATGAAAACGTCTTTATTTAAACATTGGGGGTACATAATGGACGAAAAAGCAAAGAGTTATATTGAATTATATATTTATTTTTCAAAGAATTTAGGGAGATTTCTAACAAAGTCAGAACAAGACTTTCTTAAATGGATAGTAATTAAAGAATCATGACGAATCTAAATAAATCTACATAAGCAAAAAAAGGTTAACATAAGAGTTAACCTTTTTTGCATGGATCAAACCTTTTAAAGCAGCCATTTTTAAAGTTTTTAATGTCATTTTAGAACTTTAAAACACCGTGATTTTAATAGAATTAACATAAAATATTAAGTAATTATAAATATTCAAAATACATGCAGTTTTTTAGATATAATGGGGATTGAAAGAGGGATTGTAATGAAAAATAATGAATCGATTTTATTAGTAGAAGATGATCAAGAAATTGCTCGAATTATTTGTGACCATCTTCGAAAATCTGGATATTCAGTTACTTGGGCATCGACTGGAAAAGAAGGCTATGAGGATTTCAAACAAGCAAAATATGAGCTTGTATTAGTTGACTTGATGCTTCCCGAAATGGATGGTTTTACACTGTGCAAAACTATACGTCTTGAAAGTGATGTTCCATTAATTATTATTAGCGCAAAGCATGAGGAAGAAAGCAAAATAAAAGGTCTCGGTTTAGGTGCAGATGATTATTTAACAAAACCGTTTAGTTTAGAGGAATTATCTGCTAGGATTCATTCTCATCTAAGAAGGTATCGCAGATACTTATATAAGGATGAAGCTGGCTTGATTACAAAATACAACGATGGATTATGTATTGATTTTGAAAAAGAAGTTGTTTTTCTTCATCAAAAAACGGTTTCTTTAACAGCAAAAGAGTTACATCTTTTATTGATATTAGCTAAAAATCCATTACAAACATTTTCAAAATCAGAATTATATGAGCATATTTGGCAACAAGTGGATGTTGAAGGGAATAACACTGTTACCGTTCATATTAAAAGTCTTAGGACAAAAATAAACGATGGAATGCGTACAGCTAAATATATTCAAACTGTTTGGGGAGTAGGCTATCGATTTATAGGTGAGGCACTTACATGAAAATTAAATATTGGTTAATGATAAGTTATTTAATCGTGATGGTACTACCAGTTATGACTCTCTATTTCCTTTATATTAGTATTCATAGCTACCATGAAAAACAAGACATCACTGAATTTATGGAATTTTCTAATCGATTAAAGGAAATGGAGCCTATATTAGAAAAGCCATCCCTTTATTCCTATCAAACGGTTGAACGTTACGAAAAGCAACTTGCTCCATATGCGAGCGATAAGCTAAAAATCAATTTATATATGCCTGATGGCAGAATGCTATATTCAACCTTAGACGATCCTTCAATATATCGATATATCCAATATAATGTTGACAAATTATACAAGGATTTAAATTCAATTTTAAAAAAACATCGGACATATTCCTTCAAAAAACCTGTTTTTCACGGCGAAACCATTATCGGTATTTATGAGGTGGTAGTATCCCGAGACGAATGGATTGATGGAGTCAATCATCGAACAACTAAATTAATAGGTTTAATGATTGGTTTTTTTATCATTTTATATACGATTGTTGTAATAATGCTTAACAGAAAGCTCAACAAGCCACTTACTATGCTTCAATTACAAATGTCATCATTTGCAAAAGGAGAAAGGCCCCAGCTTTCTATTAGACAAAAAAATGATGAAATAGGTGAATTGATTGCCCATTTTAATAGAATGAAAGCTAAAATTCAACAAACTCAATTAGAATTAAAATCGCAGCAAAAAGAAAAGGAATATATCGTCGCGTCATTATCACATGATTTAAAAACACCATTAACTGTTATACAAGCATATTCGGAGGCATTACTAGATGAGTCAAAATTATCAAATACTGAGCGCTCTGAGTACAAAACGATTGTCTTTGAAAAATTACGATATATGAAGCAAATGTTAGATGATTTAACGATTTATACGACACTGCAAACATCAGAAGAAAAAACTGAATTCGTAGAGGTAGATGGAGAAGAATTTTTTGATATGCTTTTGTCTGGTTATGAGGAGTCTTGTTCTAAAAAGGATATTCAATTAGTTGTTGAGAAATCAGTCTCAGCAGCTTACGAAGTAAATGTTAACCAATGTATTCGTATTGTAGATAATATCATGGGCAATGCTATTCGCCATACAATGAATGGTGAGAAGATTTGGCTCGCTGTTTATTCCTCAGAATCCCAACTTCCACAATGGATCTTCAAGCCTTTCAAACAACATTTAGACCATTGGAGAAAAGGCGGGACGATAATTATCATTCAAAACATAGGAGAGGCTATCCCGCTAGCAAGGCAAGATGAACTATTTGAACCATTTAAACAGGTTGAAGCAGCTAGAGGACAAGGGGGAAGCTCAGGACTCGGACTAAGTATTGCTAAAATGTTAATCGAAAAGCATGAAGGGAAAATCCATTTATGGTCACAAGAAGGTTGTGGAACACTTGTAGCTTGTTGGATAAAAGAAAAGGTGGTATAAAATATGAGCAAAAAAAATCTCCTCATTTTAACAGCGATTTCTTTAAGTTTTTTATCGGGATGTAATTCAAATGTGGCTGCATCCTCAGAAGAAATTGTCACTAATATGTTAGAAGCTGAAGATGATATCTTTTCATACTATGGAAAATCAACGATCGATGTCTATACGGGTGAAGAGCATACTGAGAACATTACAATGGAGGAATATGTTAATGATAAAGGGGAGAAAAAGGTTATCACAACAAATCACCTTGATAACGATCTAAAAACTTTCACCTATAATACTGGCAAACAGCTTATTACATATGATGAAAAGACAAACACTGCACAATCTATTGATTTTGCTTTAACTGAATCACCTATGTTTAACGAATCACCAAAGGATCAAATCGCCCTAACGTTAGATATGATAGATGAAACTCATACAACTGAAATTGTAGGTGAAGAAACCATACAAGGATATGATACTTACCATATTAAAGCAACTTCAAATAAAAAAAATAATCTCCTTGGTGATATTGACATTTGGGTCGATAAAAAATCGTGGCTTGTATTAAAAACAATCACGAATAATGGAGATATACGCACGGTAATCGAATATAAAGAACTAGATTTGTCTCCTTCTTTTAAAAAAGAAACGTTTAAAGTAGATATTCCAAGTGATGTGGAAATTACTCCGATCGATTCAGAAAACAACGTAAAAACTGGTACGTTAGATGAGGCAATTAAAGCATTAGGTAAAGCTTTTCTTATCTTTAAGGATGATGAGCTAACAATCGAAAAAATCGAATGGTATGAATTGAAAGGTGAACTAAATCGTACGGAAGTAACGATTTATTATGAAAAGGATGCAGTTTCTATGTTCAGTGTTTCCGTTTTCCCAACTCCTCCTGAAGCAGATTTAGCATTAGAAGAAAGTAAAAAAACCGTTCGCGGGCAGCATGCTGAATAC
>NZ_CADEPK010000134.1 GCF_902829255.1 Metabacillus niabensis
CATCATCCCATCTTGAAAAGGATGCTTGCCCATCCATCCAAACAACATCCCAGTTTGGATTTGATTTTTCTGATTCGATTCGCGATTGAATTTCTGCACCGTTGCCGACAACGATTTCCACATCATAGTCTGTAGCTTCTTCAAACAATGGCTCAATCATTTCATCAAAGTCATTAACATAAACAGTTAATACGTCATTTTCCTTCGTCGTCTTGGAACTTGTGCTACCTGCTGTCTTTTCCGTTTCATTTCCTGAACATGCTGATAATGCTAATGTTGCTGCAAATAATAACGCGATTTTTTTCATGAACTAACGACTCCCTTTAACCATGTATTGTTTACATCATCAAGAATAACCAATGAATATGAAGAAATTTGTAGGAGATTGTAAAGATAGTGTTAAATAAAATCTTAATATATTGATAATTAGAAAGATTTTATCTATATTTTAGTGGAGGGAGGTGGCGGAAATGAATATTCAACAATTAAAAATATTTATTGCCATCGTTGAGCATCGTAAATTAAGTTTAGCAGCAGAAAAATTACAGCTAACACAGCCGACATTAACATTTCATTTAAAGGCTTTACAGCAAACGCTTGGAACATCATTATTTGAAGAGCATTTACCACATCGGTGGATTTTAAATAAGGCAGGGAAAATTTTATATCCTTATGCAAAGCAAATGATTCAATTGCAAACGAATGCTGTTCAAGAAATCACACACTTAAATGAATTTCAGCGCACACTGTTAAAAATCGGTGCAAGTGAAACGACAGCTACATATATTTTGCCCTCATATTTAGCTACGTTCCAAAAACATCATGAGGATTATAAAATATCGTTAACTGTTCAAAAAGCTCCGACAATATTAGAAAAAATTAAGAAATATGAATTGCAAATAGCGATTATTGCACATGGACCGATAGAGGACGATGAATTATATGTCCTCCCGTTAGCTGAAGATCCATTAGTCATTGCTGTGGAGCCAAATCATCCTTTAGCTGCAATTAAACAACTGAAAGTAGAAGATCTGTTACCTTATCCATTTTTATTACATGAACAGCAATCAACAAGCTACCGTTTAGCAAAGGAGTGGATGGATTCACACAGCATTCCGTTAAATATCACAATGGAAATAGGTTCGATTCAAGCACTAAAGGAAGCGGCAGAAGCAGGTATTGGGGCAGCAATCTTACCAAAGCTTAGTCTCGAAAAGGAGCTTATCCAAAATCGTTTAGTTGCACTGCCGTTACCACAATATACGAACAAGAGGTTCATCTATAGTGTTCAACATAAAGAACATTTGTTTGAAAACACTATTTATAATACGTTTATCCAATTTATTCATCAAAAACTAGCGAATTAGTAGAGGGATGTCCTGTAGAAAATTTATTTTTTAGTACATAGTAGAGTGACAATCATTTTTTGTACGTTTAATTTATATGGTAGGTAACAAGCAGAACTATATAATTTCTAAGTCTTGTTCAGCTTGGGTTTTGATAGATAAATAGGGGGAATTACTGTGATTGATTGGCGATGGCCGGAAGTTGATTCATTAGAAGAACAACAACGATGGAATGAAGCAAAATCGCTCCTAATTAAGAATTGGCGGGAAAATCCCAATGACCTAGAAGCGAGTATTCGATTAGGTTTCCTTTGCTGGTATATCTTAGTCGAAGAAGGACCACTCGCGATTAAAGATGTCGATTTTGATGAGGTACAAACGGTTTTAAATGAGGTTACCCATTTCGGATTGACTCATTTTATGACAAATGAGGATTTTCTTTGGTGTTTTGGATATATGATTTCGCTGTTCCCGCATTACTTCGGTGACGACGAATTTTGGGAAGAAAAAGGTATTGTGATGTTAAAGCATGCTTATGAACGATGTCCAGATGAACCAGTTTATAGATATTCGTACCTAGGGTCATTTTCTAAGCCAGACGAAAAACTGGAAGAAGAGTTTTATCAGGTGCAAGCTGTTCTTGAAGAAAGATTTCAAGGAGAAGGTGTTTTATCCGAATATTTTAAAAGTGTGTGGCATAGTTAGAACGCAAAATGATTTTAAAAGTGGTAGCAAATTGAGGAAAAGAAGAACCTTTAGAAAATCAACATCAATTTATTATGAAGACTGAAGGAAAACATATAGATTTGCTTGCCTTCAGTCTGATGTCCTCTGTATAAGGCTAAGAAGCTGAGTATTTCGATTTCTTATTATCGTTTTATAAAGGGCATTACTCAAGCGGATTTTTCGCATCTTTAAACGTTTCATAAATCAACCGTGGTTCTTCGTTATCAAATCTCATTAAGCCCATCGTTGAAATGCCATTAATTTGTTTGTTATATCCAAGTCTTGTTTTATAATCCTTTAACACCCAGAACGTATATCCAGCCATATAGGATAGCCGGCTTGGGTCTGTAACTTGATTCCAGTGATTGAGAAACTTTGCTGATTGCCATTCTTCCGTACCTGATTGTGTTGAGTCTCCATGCTTAAGTTCGTCTTCAATATGTGCCCAAGTTCCATTTTCCGTTATTAAAATCGGTTTATTTGGATGGTTTCGATGAACCGCATCTAATGTTGTCCCTAGGTCTTTATCCTCCTGATAAAAGTATCCGAAATATTCATTTAAACCGATGACATCTGCTAAATCATAGGCTGGATCCCAGCTGCTTCCAGATGCCCATGTGACTGGGCGGTTTTGAATATCAATACTTTTGACAGCTGACTTCATATCTGCAAGCCAGTCACGATAAACTTGTTCATCATCCCAAATTTGTGACTCATTTTGTAAGGACCACATAATAACCGAAGGATGATTAATTTGGTTCCATGCCATACTTAATACTAATGACCTAGATAGTCCGTAAGAGCTTGTTTGCAACGCTTCTTGTTTCGTATCAAGCCACATATTATCAACATCATCAAGAACCATTATTCCATTTTTGTCTGAAAAATCATATACATATGGATGACGATTGTAGTGGCTATTTCGAATAAAGTTGGCATTAACATTGAGAACATGATTCAGCTCTGTGTCGTACTCCTCGATCGTCATCGATTTCCCATTTTCAGCTGTTTCCTCATGCCAATTAAGACCTTTTAAAAAGAGCTGATCTCCATTTAACGTTAGCTTGCTGCCTTCAACAGCAATCGTTCTCATTCCATAATTCGTTGAAAGGCTGTCATCAACAGAGTCTTTTCCGTTCTGCTTGCCTTGCCCTTTCCCTTTAAAGAGTGAAGCAGTTACTTTATAAAGGGTAGGAGATTCAGGTGACCAATAGGCTGCATTTGGAATGGTAAAATCGAATGAAACAACCTTCACTTCACCTGGCTTTAAAGTAATTTCTCGTGACTGTTGTTTCCCACCAGTTTGATTACCGGGATTAACGACTAATTGTCGATGTGCTTGTTTATCACCGTGATTATAAACAACAACTTTTGTTGTCAACGTATGATCGCCAGTTGACGTGAGAATTTTGCTAACTGTTACTTGTGAAGTTGCCTCCAAATATACGCTGCGGGTAATCCCAGCATACCGCCAATAGTCAACAGGCTTGTACGGCAGCTCTGTATCATTTGTTACAGGCTTTGCGTCAGGACTTGTATAAGAATCAAAGTCTGCTCTTCGATTAACACGAACTGCAATCACATTATCTTTTCCAGGCTGTACATATTTACTGACATTTAGTGAAAATGGAGTATTTCCACCTTCATGCTCACCTACAAAATGGCCATTTACGTATACCCATGCGCGATAGTTAACACCGAGAAAATGAAGCTTAACAAATTGATTTTTCCAGTTGGCATCAAGTGAAAAATGGGTCCGGAACCATGCGTCACCATCATAAAAAGCACTGCCAACACCGAAGTTAGAGCCATCATATGTTCCAAAATCAGGGGTATCATATAAATCCCAGCTGCCAGGTACTTTTTCAGACTGCCAATTTGCATCATTGAATTCTTTTGCATACCATTTTTCGTTCATTCCTTGCTTATCAGGATCCATTGAAAATTTCCATTTCCCATCAAGTGATAAATAGCTTCTGCTAGGTTCTTCTTGTGTCCATGTATCAAACGAAGGGACCGGTTCACCATATTGATACAAAACATTTGTTCCATCAATTGAATGGACTTCCGTGTTCATTGGCTCTCGTTCTGCGGAATTCGTCGTTACTGTAGTACTGTTATTAGCAACAGCTCCTCCGGCAAATAGGGTAGAAAATAGAAGAAGAAAAACGATCCCACAATAAATGGATTTTCGAAACATATTGAAACCTCCCGACTGATTGTTATTGAGATTAATAAACTTTTAAGTAGAAGAGATGATCTAAGGATGAATTGTTCAAAAAATGAAACCCGTTTCATAAAAATGAAAAATGACAGAAAACGCATACAATTTATTCTAAGTAGCCTGCTTTAGCTTCACCTCCTTTAAGAATTAACAATTACATTATACAAACTTTTCAGACATTACTTTAACTATTGGGTTTGAAATGAAAAGGGTTTCAAAATTTTAATTTTTAAAAAAAGTTACTCGCCAAGAGATACATTTCTGAACCTAATAAAGCTTGTTATTATCATTCCGAAATGATGAGATGAATCAAAATTTACATCAAATTAGAGGGAAAAATCAATGAGGATTTCTCAAATAATACCAAGCAAGCTTTTGCCTGGTCAATATCTTTTTATAAAAATAGGGAAATGGGTTTATGAAGTGGGGACTGTCCCCATTTTATAATTTAAGCCTAATAGACGAATAGGGATTGATGTACTAAACTTAGGTTAGTAATTTATATATTACTAGAAGATTTAATGACAAGGTGGGGATGAATCATGGAACTTAAAAGGAATCAGAAGCTGTTATTTATTGGTGATTCAATAACAGATTGCGAGAGAGCAAAACCTGAAGGGGAAGGATTATTCGGTGCATTAGGAAAGGGCTACGTCTCATTTGTAAACGCATTCTTAACCTCTACATATCCGGAATTAGGAATTCGTGTAGTTAATAAAGGAATTTCCGGAAACACAGTACGTGACTTAAAAGAAAGATGGCAAGAGGATGTTATGAATCAAAAACCAGATTGGCTATCGATCATGATCGGAATAAATGATGTATGGAGACAATACGATTTACCTTTCATGAAGGATAAGCATGTGTACATGAACGAATATGAGGAAACCCTTCGCAATCTTGTCGAAAAAACAAAGCCGCAAGTAGAGGGAATAGTGTTAATGACTCCTTACTATTTGGAGGCCAATCCAGAAGACGAGATGCGGAAGGCTATGGATGAATATGGCGCTGTCGTTCAAAAAATTGCAGAAGAAACAAATTGTTATTTTATTGATACACAAGCAGCTTTTAATAAACTATTAGATAAAATTTACCCAGCAGCATTAGCTTGGGACAGAGTTCACCCAAATGAAGCAGGGCATATTTTACTGGCACGTGCTTTTCTCAATAAGGTTGGCTTTGATTGGAGTAAATAATAATTTATGGGCTTTGAAGTTTCAATTGGATAGAGCAGAGTCGTCAAAATTGGGACTCTGCTTACCCCCGCACTACTTAATTATAGACATTAGAGTGCTCGAGCTTCCTACAACTTCACTATAAATTGATAATGATGAATATCCCATAATGGATGATAACCGACGAATGAGATAATTCAAAATACCTAAACAATATAAAAACCAAATTATTGAATGAAAAAATATGATAAAAGTAGTGAAGAATGTAAAATGGTGTGATATAATGTAGAAAATAGGAATGTAGGTATAGTAGTTTAGGCTTAGAAACTGTGCATGGATTAATTCGTTCGACTACAGATAGAGCTAAGATTCTTGTACATTGAATACATACGTAAAAAAGCGCTAAACCTTTTTTGGCCTAACGCTCCGCTATTAGAATCAATTCCACTGTTATTTTGTTCTTTATACTTTCACTTGTTGAGGTTTTGGCTGTGGTTTTGGTCTTTTACTTCCTTTACTTTCAGTGAATTTAGTGAAAATAAAAAGTCCTAATATGACAGCACAAATACCTAGATGATAACTAGGGTCTGCCTCGAAAAAAGATAATTTATATAATAAAACAGGTATCGAAATAATCATAACTACAGCTGCTGCAATATAGCAAAGAATAAAGAAAAGTGCTTCTAAAATAGTATTTGCCCATACTGGCAATTCCAAGTTAGAGAGAAACTCCTTTGATTTGTTAAAAAAGGTCCAACCATCCATCGGATAATCAATGATCGACTTCCCAAGTATAGCAACACTATTATTTAAGCCATCAAAAAAATTTAATTGATCCTTCATTACAAATTCGCTCTTATCCTTAACGGAATACTCCTTCCAAATTACCTTAAAGCTATCGTCAGTTTGGGTAGTGACTTTATAGTCTGCAAGTGACATTCCGTAAATGATTGATAAAACGACGAGCAATAAAATCATTCTTCTCATAAACTTCATTTAATCTCACCTTCTAAATCTTTGAATATATTTTTTTATAAAAAATGCCATTACAAATTATACCATAAGAAAGCAGTTATTTGTCTTTTTATCTTGATATTTTTGCGAAAATTTGTTGTTTTATGAATATTTTTGTAATGTAGATGATGAAAGTAGTATATTATTGGCGCAGCTAATTGAAAGGGGAGAGGCAAATTTCGCATTGAAATGCAAGAAAACGCGGTGCATGTAAGAGCGATTTCCGAAGTAAAAATCATTCTTTAGAAGACATCTACTTGATAAGTTTACCGTATAAATATTATGTTAACTAAATAATAGAACATTATAATCTCCTATTACTAATGGAACGTTTAAACAATCATTTAAAAGAAAAACGTCAAAAACAAAATGTTTTTAATGTTAGACTTAATCAGTGAAAAAAACAAAAACAGCTTTCGTACTTAGTACAAAAGCTGCTATCTTTTCATTTATCGTAATTACATATAATCGTAAACTGAATCTTCAAAATAGAGCCAGTGATAGTATTCAATCTGTGGATCCGTCATTTGCGCAATTTCTTTCTCATTGAATTTTTGTTTATTTAATAAATCTCTCACTTTGGATTCTCTCGCTGATTGGCTCATCTTAAATCCTCCTCATGTAAAACCGTAATAAAGTTATTGTTTTAGGAAACGTTTTCTTCAATTTCTTAATTTTATTATATATCTCAATTTGAGATGAAACAAATATCAGTTTGAGATGAATTGCTGAAAACTCATATAGATACGTTATTTATTAGTGCTTTTACCTACATAAGATGTCAAAAGGGGTTTGTTTCGTTAAAATTTGAAATAGTTATAGACTTGTATATACAAAAACAGTGTCGTTTATTATTCTTCAATCATTCGAAATATGGTAATATCATATATAATTAAGAATATTCTTACATTGCAAACTAAGACAAGAAAATAATAAGCTTCGTTATAATGATAATGTCTATTTTCACCTAAAATGTAAGTAATCTTATAGATATAAAATAATGTTGAAGTTTGAAAGGGGATTCACCATTTTGAACACAAAATTCTTAGATTTACTTGCTCAAAAGTATGATTCTGAAGAAAAAGTTGTCACTGAAATTATTAATCTAGAAGCAATTCTTAATTTACCAAAGGGAACAGAGCATTTTGTAAGTGATTTACACGGAGAATATCAAGCCTTCCAGCATGTGCTTCGAAATGGTTCTGGAAAGGTAAGAGAAAAAATTGAGGACATTTATAAAAAAGTTCTTACGGAAAAGGAAATAAAAGAATTTGCAACATTAGTTTATTATCCAGAAGAAAAAATTAAGCTAATAAAAAATGAATTTGATAATGAAGAAGAATTACATCAATGGTACACAGTCATCATTGAGCGAATGATTAAGCTGATTTCTTATGCTTCATCAAAGTATACACGTTCAAAATTACGGAAAGCATTGCCTTCTCAATTTGTTTATATTATTGAGGAGCTTTTATATAAAACAGATGAATTCACAAATTTTAAAGAGCCTTATTATTCAAAAATTGTTCAACAAATTATTTCACTTGGACAAGCAGATAAGCTCATTATTGGTCTTGCCTATACGACACAGAGATTAGTTGTTGACCATCTTCATGTCGTCGGGGATATTTATGATCGTGGACCTGAGCCTGATAAAATAATGGAAGCTCTCATTAATTATCATTCAGTTGATATTCAATGGGGGAATCATGATGTCTTATGGATTGGTGCTTTTGCTGGTTCAAAGGTTTGTCTTGCCAATATCATTCGCATCTGTGCGAGATACAATAACCTAGACATTATAGAAGATGTGTATGGTATCAATCTGAGACCATTGCTTAATTTGGCAGAGAAATATTATAAAGACAATCCTTCCTTTAGACCAAAGATTCAGCCAGATGAAACAATATCTGATGAAGAAAAATTACAAATAACGAAAATCCATCAAGCAATTGCGATGATTCAATTTAAGCTTGAAAGTCCGATCATTAAGAGACGTCCAAACTTCAATATGTCAGAAAGACTGTTGCTTGAAAAAATCGATTACGAGAAAAATGAAATTACGATACAAGGCAAAACATACGAAATCGAAAACCCTTGCTTTGCAACGATTAATCCAGAAAAGCCTGATCAACTGTTAACGGAAGAAGAAGAAGTCATGGACAAGCTGTTATTTTCTGTACAACATTCCGAAAAGCTTGCGAGACATATGAACTTCCTTATGAAAAAAGGCAGTCTTTATTTGAAATATAACGGAAATTTATTACTGCATGGCTGTATTCCGTTAGATGAAGATGGGAATATGGAAAAAATGGTCATTGAGGATAAAGCTTATGCAGGTCGTGAATTGCTTGACGTCTTTGAACAATATTTACGATACTCTTTTGCACATCCTGAAAAAACAGATGACCTTGCAACAGATATGGTTTGGTATTTATGGACAGGGGAATATTCCTCACTGTTCGGAAAAAGAGCAATGACGACGTTTGAGAGATATTTTATTAAAGATAAGGCAACACATAAGGAAATAAAAAACCCATACTACTATTTACGTGAAAAAGAGGAAACATGCCGTCAAATCCTTGAAGAATTTGATCTAGATCCTGATCAAGGCCATATCATTAATGGTCATACACCTGTTAAAGAAATCAATGGAGAAAATCCAATTAAAGCAAATGGAAAGCTAATCGTTATTGATGGAGGCTTTTCTAAGGCATATCAATCAACAACTGGTATTGCTGGATACACGCTATTATACAACTCCTTCGGGATGCAGCTTGTCGCACATAAACATTTTAATTCAAAAGAAGATGTTCTCCAAAATGGAACAGATGTCTTATCAGTTAAAAGATTAGTAGACAAGGAACTAGAACGGAAAAAGGTACTTGAAACGAATGTTGGCGAGGAACTATTAAAGGAAATCTCGATTTTGAATAGCTTGATGGAATATCGGTATATGAAGTGAGGCATCTCCTAGGCTGATTGCCTTGAAGAGAGCCTGACTGTTGAAAAAAAGCCGTTTAGTGTTGGGGCACTGAACGGTTTTTTTTCGTTTCTACTTGTAGAATTGGAATGCTAATACGTTAGATAAATAATTGCAGGACTAGGTTTTGTTCCTTGCCTAGCGGTAAATAATAATTGGTGCAGTGAAAATTAGTAAGATTGGGAAAAAGGTATTATTAAATTTTGATTTACAGTTCTTTTCAAATATAAAAAGCGAATGGACATGGCTACTTCGGTAATATTGGAAATACATTTTGTTGACTAGAAAGATAAAGGAAAGGTGACGAAAAATGAAATACAAAATAATAAATACAATACATAATCAGCATAGGGATATGTTAAAACAATTAATGGGTAAAAAATTGAAGACAATAAATGGAGAAGAACCAGGCGAATTTTCCTTTGCTATTACTTTAGAAACGTCTGACTTGTATCTAACTTTAAAAAATGAACCTTCACTGGAGGATGATGATGATGATGAATATCCACAAATAGTCTTGGAAATTGATCAAACTAACATTGACAATAATATAAGTAAAAGAACTGTTGAAAAAGAAATAAAGAATATTGTAATAGTAAGGAATAAAGTGGCATGGAAAAGTTCAAGCGATGAATGGGAAGTTGTAAGTGATATTGGTATAAAGCTGATATTAGAGGAAGAAGAATTTTTGTTTTTAATGATAGATTCACTTGCAGGTTTTATAAAGGTTATTCATTCTAAGGGGAAAATAAGATTAACAGAATGTGACATAGTAGAATATTGGGAGTTTAAGACTGAGGTTATTGAAAGTTTTGAACTTGAAGAAATTACAAGCATTTGAAAGAGTATCTTTTTCTCTAATGAGTCCATTTG
>NZ_CADEPK010000135.1 GCF_902829255.1 Metabacillus niabensis
TTTAATAGTATTGTCATATTTTTTAAATCGTTCGTAATAGTTGAATAACATTAGTTCTGTATGATCGTTAATATCATCTTAACATCTAAGGAGCTACAGCAAATGAAAAAGTTGAAATCGATTCTTTGTTTTTTACGCAAATACCATAAATATGATTACTACACTGAAAAGTGTATAATTTGTGGAAAGAAAAAATAAATTAATAAAAACCCCGGTATGTGTTTAGACTAACCTAGTTAAATGAGACACTATAAAACACCTTTGAAATGGTACACTTATTAAAAGTACTAATTCGGAGGTGTTTTTGCGTGGGCAAAAACGTATATACAAGTGAAACAAAATGGGCAGTAGTTAAGGACAAGATGAGTGGTCAGTTCACAAATGAAGAAATTATGAAAAAGTATGGAATAAAGAATGTATCCCAAATTAAAACATGGATGAAATGGTATCGTGAAAATCAAGTTCACAGATTCAATCAGCCTATAGGTAAACAGTATACATATGGACATGGGCCTGATACACAGAGTGACGAGGAAAAGAAAGACCGTCAAATCACACATTTAAAACAGGAGAATGAAATCTTAAAAAAGTATTTGGAGATCGAAAAGGAGTTGAAAAAGAAGTAGTTCTTCAGTTAGTTCAAAAATTACGTAAAAAATATACAGTTACAGCTATATTGTTGGCTTTAAACATTCCTAGAGCTACCTACTATCGTTGGGTGGCATCTCAACAAAGCGAACTATCTAACAAAGAAGAAGCGATTATTTCACTCTGTAAAGAGACTAAATATCGTTATGGGCACCGGAAAATTAAAAAATTATTAAAACGTAAATATCAAATCGAGTTAAATCGTAATACCGTTCAACGAATAATGCAGAAACACCATCTACAATGCCGAGTAAAGCCTAAGCGTAAATGGAAATCTCAAGGTGAATCAGTTATAGTTGCCCCAAACCTCTTACAACGAGAATTCACTGCATCTTTGCCTAACCAGAAGTGGGTAACAGATATAACTTACATTCAATATGGTTCATCTACACTGTATCTATCAACCATAATGGACTTATATAATAATCAAATTGTGTCTTACAAGTTATATACACACCAACAAACTCCTTTAGTTATTGATACATTGAAAGAGGCTTTAGAAGCAAGGGGAAACCCAAAAGGAGTTATCATACATTCAGATCAAGGTAGTGTATATACTTCATATTCGTACCAAAAGTTTGTGAAAGAAAAGAATTTGGTGAGTAGCATGTCTAGAAGGGGGAACTGTTGGGACAATGCGGTAATTGAGTCGTTCCACTCAAATTTAAAATCTGAGGAATTTCAGTATGTAAAATTTAACTCAATGTCTCTTGAGAAAGTTAGAGAGCATGTAGACCAATATATGAAATATTACAATGAAGAGCGTATCCAGGAAAAATTAGGCTACCACACACCAATAGAATTTGGTAATATGGCAGCCTAAGAGGGTGTTTTATTCCTGTCTCATATGACAATGTCAGTCTAGTTTCAGGGGTTTTTGCGTTAAATTTGTCTCTTTTTACGTATTTTTATTCAAATATGTTAGAAATGCCAAAGTTAAAATCCTGGGTATTTCGTTATCTGAAACAATATACCATATCAATAGGATTCATAACTTGCCTATTCGCCATTGTTATGTTAAGTAGGCATCTCTAATACAACTTTTCTGTCTTACATAAGCACAGATTGCTTCAAAATCAGCGATTGGTGTAGTGTACTGAGTAATCCACTAGTATTGCAACATTGATTTAGAATCACTATCGTAAGCTGCTAATCCCATAACGGATGTTCAGTTCTTAAATATAAAAACTATCTCTTGAGCTGTATTTAGAAGAATTGAATTGTCTTTACATCCACCATTTTGGACTACAGCATTAAATATTAAGCATAAGTCTTGTTTGAACCCATCACCTGTAGGAATGGAAAACTGTCAGGTCCAATGTACTCTCTAATCCCCTTCTAATTTCCTCAACATCTAGTAATGCCTTTTGCTTTCTTTTAGGCTTAATATTTTTGATATTAGATACTGGATTTATTTTTATTTCCCTTTCTGATTCAAATAAGTTGAAAACTACCTTTATATTGCGTAAATAGTTAGCAACAGTAGATTCCGAAATAGATTTATTAAAGTCATGCCTATGATCAGGATGATTTATTTTTCTAGATTTTTCACTTGAAACAACTGTGTACTTTCCTCTTTCTCGTAAATATTTGACATATTGTCTAATGTGTACAGATTTTACTTTGTTGATATCTGTAATTTTCAGTTCTTTCTCCAAATAAACCCGAAAGAGCTTCAATGTTTGCTCATAGCTCGCTAATGTTTTTCGTGACCAATTCTTTGAATCACAGTAAAATATTAAATTTTCTATTTAAAATTCAATCTTAGACATAGAAAAAACCTCCCTTTTTGGTATTTAACCAATAAATAGGAAGGTTTAACAGTAACCGGTATATAATTAAAAATTAGTTGGTAACTTGTGTCAGTTATCCAAATTTTACAATTCACTTCAATCCCTTGACAATACAAGCATCAAGCCCGCTCAGCTAGCCTTATGCTCCAAACGAAGCTTATCTGCTACCATCGCAATAAATTCACTATTTGTTGGCTTTGCTTTTGTCATGCTTACTGTATAACCGAATAAAGACGAAATGGATTCAATATTCCCACGACTCCATGCGACTTCGATTGCATGGCGGATTGCTCGTTCAACACGTGATGCAGTTGTGTTGTATTTTTTTGCAATGTCTGGATAAAGCACCTTTGTGATCGAACCAAGTAATTCAATATCATTGTAAACCATTGAGATTGCTTCACGTAAGTATAAATAGCCTTTTATATGTGCTGGTACACCAATTTCATGTATGATGCTTGTAATGCTCGCATCAAGATTTTTCCCTTTTCCTTGGGATTCATTGGATGTTCTAATTGTCGTACTAGTACGTTTAATTAGAGGTGCTGCATTTCCGCTCACTTGACGTATATGACTAGCTAAGCCTTCCATATCAAATGGTTTTAGAATGAAATAAGCTGCACCAAGATCAACTGCTTTCTTAGTTACATCTTCCTGACCAAAAGCAGTCAGCATAATCACATTTGGTTGTGGACCTTCAAATTGTCTTAGTCTTTCTAAAACACCTAAACCATCTAAATGTGGCATAATAATATCTAATACTAATACATCTGGAGTTTTATCTTTTAACATTGTTAAACATTCTTGACCATTATAAGCTAAACCAATTACTTCCATATCATCTTGGCTTGAAAGGTACTCCTCTAGTAACCCTACAAGCTCCCGATTATCATCAACGATACAAACTTTTATTTTGCTCACAAATTTGTCCTCCTCAGTCTCTTTTTGCCAATTTATCTTATATCTATACAGATTATACCTAACAATTTCGACAATGTGAGAAGAATTCCTTTTATTTTTTTAAAAAACTTTAAAAAATGTAGATTATCTCCCTTTTTCTTCAAAACGCTCGCTTTTTCGACCAAATATGTCATTTGACAGATTTTATAAAAGTACTTTTGTCGAAAAATCTTTTCTTCTTTATTTTACATAACAATAAAAGAAATTGAAAGCTGTAAAATAAAAAACTGTCAAGAATAACTCTTGACAGCCTTCATTCAACTTACCTTTTGTTGTTGTTTTTCATAAATATCGATACCTGCTTCATTTAACATCCATTCGATATGAACGCCATAACCGCTTGTTGGGTCATTAACAAAAACATGTGTTACAGCTCCAATAACTTTTCCATTTTGGATAATTGGACTACCGCTCATTCCCTGTACAATTCCACCGGTTTTTTCTAAAAGTCTTTTATCTGTAATTTTAATGACCATTCCTTTTGTTGCAGGAAATTTTTGTGGAACAGAGCTTACTACTTCTACATCAAATTCTTCCACCTTGTCGTTTTCAACGACAGTTAAGATTTTGGCTGGACCTTCTTTTACTTCATTTGAAAGAGCAATTGGTAAAGCTTTATCAATAAGCCCGTTCTTTATCTCTTGATGTAGCTCGCCAAAAATACCAAATGGGCTATTTCGTGTAATATTTCCAATCACTTGTCGATCACCTGAGAATCTCGCAAGCTTCTCACCAGGATTACCATTGCTCCCCTTTTCGATAGAGGTTACTGTCGAGCGAACAATTTGCCCATCATCAACAACAATTGGTTTTTTCGTATCCATATCAGAAATAACATGTCCTAAAGCTCCATATTTTTTTGATTTAGGATCATAAAACGTCATCGTTCCTATACCTGCTGCTGAGTCTCTAATATATAAACCAATTCGATAGGAACTATCATTTTCATCTTTTAAAGGATATAATTTTGTCTTCACTTCACTATTTTCTCTTTTCAAAACTAATTCGAGAGGCTTACCTGTTTTACCTGCGTCTTGGATAAACGGTGTCACATCACTCATTTGCTCAATTTTTTGTCCATTAATGTTTGTGATTATGTCACCAACCTGAACACCTGCTAGTTCACCAGGTGATTTTTTTCCTTCAGAAGTATTTACTTGGTGATGTCCCACCACCAATACGCCAAGAGTATTTAGTTTTACTCCTATTGATTGCCCACCAGGTATGACCTTGAAATCCGGTAAGACATTAACACCGATTTTTTTTACAGGAAAGCCAGCTAAGTCAAAAACAACTTCTCCTTCACCAGCTTTTTTCCCGTGAACATCAATTGTTTTTCCATCACTATTTTTCTGAACTGTAAACGCCTCTTTTACTTCTTCAGAGGTATTAGCAGGTATTGAACTTTGAACGCTTGCTACCTGTGATTCAAATACAAAGATTTGATTCGGTAATTTAACGTATTCCTTAACTTCTTTAACAAATCCTAAACCCATAAGTGAAACAAGGAGAATTACACCAATTATTTTTCTCATTTTATCTGTCTGCAAAAACCTTCACTCTCCTCGCTCCTAACACACACCACATCTATATATGGCTACAGTTTTAATTTAGCCTTTTGCATGATGATTTATAACAGGAAACATAAGAAAATTAAAGGTTTTCTTTTAATTATCATGTATATTTGTTGTTTTGCCTCGTTATATTATAATTAGAAAAATGAAAAATAATATTAGAAAAAGCCGCCTAATGGCAGCTTTTACCGTTTTGATGTATTCGCTAATTCAAGCAGTTCCTTAGCATGTTCCTTTGAAAGCTCAGTTACTTGAGCACCAGCAATCATTCGTCCGATTTCTTTTATCTTTTCAGTCTCCTCAAGCGGCTTCACACTTGTTTTTGTTCGTCCATCTTTAATTTCCTTTGCAATATAAAGATGTGTATCAGCCATTGCTGCAACTTGAGGAAGATGTGTAATACATAACACCTGTGAACCGTTGGAAACACGATATATTTTTTCAGCTATTGCCTGTGCAACTCGACCGCTTACACCAGTATCAACCTCATCAAATATAATTGACGTAATTCCTTGATGCTGTGAAAAAATACTTTTCATTGCTAACATAATTCTAGAAAGCTCTCCACCTGATGCAGTTTTATTTAATGGTTTTAACGGTTCTCCTGGATTTGTTGATAAATAAAATTCAACATTGTCAATTCCAGTTGATGTGAATTTTTGTTCAGTATCTGACAGAGGCTTTGTGATAAACTTAACCTCAAAGGTTGTTTTATCCATATAGAGCTCTTTTAATTCTTTATGAATTTCTTCTGTTAATACATTCGCTAATTTCTTTCGAATAATCGTTAAATTATTTGCCTCTAAGACTAAATCCTTTAACACCGAATCAAGCTCTTTTTGTAATTTACTCAGATGGTTATCACGATTTTTAATCGTATCTAACTCCTCTTCAATTTTTGCTGAATAAATTAAAATTTCCTCAACAGATTGTCCATATTTTCGTTTAAGATGGTTTATTTCATTTAAACGACTTTCAACATAATTTAGTCTTTCTGGGTCAAATTCTAATGACTCTAATTCATTTCGCACTTGATATGACAAATCCTCAAGCTGATAATATGCATTTGAAACAACTTCAGATAATTCCTTTAAATTGCTATTTATTGAAGCTATTTCCTCTAAGTTACTCATCGCATGTCCAACCCAATCCAAACCACGATGCTCACCATGTAATGAATTATAGCTATTGTTAAGTGATTCATAAATTTTTTCAAAATTTGAGATTTGGATTTTTTCTTCCTGTAACAGTTCATCCTCTTTTGGTTGCAAGTTTGCATTCGTAATTTCATCTAATTGAAATTGTAGCAAATCTAATCGATGAGCCATTTCTTGTTCATTCTCTGAAAGCTGCGTAATTTTTTTCCGAAGTGCATCATATTGTTTATATATTTCTAAATAACCTTCTAATGCCTTTGTTATTTTTTGACCACCATATTGATCAAGCAATTTCAAATGATTTTCATCATTCATCAGCTCTTGATTATCATGCTGTCCGTGGATATCGACTAAATATTGTCCTACTTCTCGTAATATAGCGATCGTTACAAGCTTGCCATTAATTCTGCATATACTTTTCCCAGACGTAGTTAAGTCTCTTCTAAGTATAATCATTCCATCATTAACATCAATCCCAAGTTCCTCACACTTCGTATAAACAGGATGATCTAATTCATCAATAAGAAATAGCCCCTCAAGCTCTGCTCGTTTTTCACCATAACGTATAAATTCAGCAGAGCCTCTTCCACCTGCTAATAAGTGAATAGCATCGATAATAATGGATTTCCCTGCACCTGTTTCTCCAGTTAAAACCGTAAGACCTTTTTCAAATGAAATCGATAAGGATTCAATAATGGCAAAGTTTTTTATTGATAATTCCGCTAACAAACAGAATCACACCTCTTATTAAAAATTTTCATATATTTAGCTAATGGTATTTTTTGTTATAACATATCCAAAAATCGTTTTGAGATCGTTTCTGTATCCTCTGAAGTGCGACAAATAATTAATATTGTATCATCCCCACAGATCGTTCCTAATACTTCATCCCAATCTAAATTATCTATTAATGCACCAATCGCATTTGCATTGCCCGGAAGAGTTTTCATAACAATCATGTGCCCTGCTGAGTCTATTTTAACAAATGCATCCATTAATGCACGTTTTAATTTTTGTAATGGATTAAACCTTTGATCTGCAGGAAGGCTATATTTGTATCGCCCATCAAGCATAGGTACTTTTACGAGATGTAGTTCTTTAATATCTCGAGATACAGTCGCCTGTGTAACATTAAAGCCCATTTCCTTTAATAAATCCACTAATTCATCTTGAGTTTCAATATCATTGTTTGCAATTATATCTCTAATTTTAATATGACGTTGCCCTTTATTCATTTCAGCACCCCTTTATCAACGATGCATTTTGCATGTTTATACCTTACATCTTATATGAAAAACCAATAAAAGTACAGTTTTATCAAATTTAACACTGTTAATCATGCATAAAACCATCCATAGTATCGACAGTTCTAATGCATGAATATGTATCTTAATTTGCATGAATATCCAATTTTTCACATTAATTGATAAAAAACAGGAGAATAGCTAAGGCTATTCCCCTGTTTTACAATTGGTTATGTGCTTCCTCAACAATCACACTAGGTGACTTAGAAGAAAGGTCTCTCCCGCCTTCTTCAGTGCCTTCCCAGCGTAAATGCAAAAGAAATTCAATATTACCGTCACCGCCAGTAATCGGAGAGAATGATAAGTTTACAAAATCATATCCCTCTGACATCGAAAATTGAATGATTTCCTGTAAAACTTGTTCATGGACTTTTGGATCACGAACAATCCCTTTTTTCCCAACTAATTCCCTACCTGCCTCAAACTGTGGCTTCACTAATGCAACAACATCACTATGTGGCATAAGGATTGTTTTAAGCACCGGTAAGATTAATTTTAAGGAAATAAATGAAACATCTATAGAAGCGAATTCAGGTAGCCCTTTATTAAAATCTGCAGGTGTTGAGTAACGAAAATTAGTTCGTTCCATTACAACAACACGTTCGTCCTGTCTAAGCTTCCATGCTAATTGATTGTACCCAACATCCACTGCATATGAAAGTTTTACACCATTTTGCAGAGCACAGTCTGTAAACCCACCTGTAGAGGAACCAATATCAATCATAATCTTATCAGCTAAATACACATCAAAGACCTTTAATGCTTTTTCTAGCTTTAATCCGCCTCTACTCACATAAGGTAACGTATTACCTTTAATCGTAAGAACAAGATCGCGTGAAACCTTTTCGCCTGGTTTATCAAGTCGTTCCTCATTCCCATAAACAATCCCAGCCATGATCGCTCTTTTTGCCTTTTCTCTCGATTCAAATAAGCCGTTCTCGACTAATAGGATATCTAATCTTTCCTTTTTGCTATTACTCATGATTTTAATACTCTTTTCTCCTTTGTCGGAATCATTGATGTTAATGTTTCAATGACATTTTCTGTCGTCATGCCAATCTCCTCTAACAATTTCGAAACACTTCCATGTTCAATGAATCGATCCGGAATTCCGATTCGAGAAATCAATGCTTGAACATAATGGTTTTCTTGTGCAAATTCTAGGACTGCACTACCAAAACCACCTTGTAAAATAGCCTCTTCAATCGTTAAAACTGGAATACCCTCTAAGAAGATATCATGTAGCATTTTTTCATCCATTGGCTTTATAAATCGTGCATTAACAACCCGAATAGATAGACCACGTCTTGCCATTTCATCTGCTGCTTCTAATGCCATCTCAATCGTTGTACCAAAGGTTAAAATTACAGCATCTGTGCCATCTCTTAAAACTTCCCATGTACCGATAGGGATTTCTTTTAGCTCTTCATCCATCTTTACACCAAGTCCATTTCCACGAGCATAGCGCATAGCAATCGGACCATCATCGTATTTAAGGGCAGTATTAACTAAATGTTGCCCTTCATTTTCATCTTTGGCCATCATCAGTACCATGTTTGGAATATGTCTTAAAAAGGCAATATCAAACACACCTTGATGTGTCTCGCCATCTGCACCAACAAGTCCTGCTCGATCAATTCCGATAAATACATTTAAGTTTTGTCGACAAATATCATGTAAAACTTGGTCATATGCACGTTGTAGAAACGTAGAATAAATCGCCAGGAATGGCTTCATATTTTGAGTCGCTAAGCCAGCTGCTAACGTTGTAGCATGCTGTTCAGCAATCCCAACATCAAACATGCGATCAGGAAACTCTTCAGCAAAACCTTCAAGCTTAGAACCAACAGGCATAGCTGGGGTAATAGCAACAATACGTTTATCTTCACGTGCTAGCTTTCTGACTGTTTCACTAACTAGTTTACTCCAAGCTGGCCCTACTACTTTAGGTTTAACAAAATCACCTGTTTCAATCTTATATGGACCTGTACCATGCCAAGTACCAACTTTATCAGTCTCAGCAGGCTGATACCCTTTCCCTTTTTTTGTAATAACATGAAGAAGCACTGGGCCTTTTGTTTTTTTAGCATATTGGAGATTTTCAAATAAATCTTCATAATTATGCCCATCAACTGGACCTAAATAGGTGAATCCTAATTCCTCAAAAAACACACCTGAGACAAGCATATATTTTAAGCTATCCTTTAATCTTTCAGCTGTTGATGCTAATTTTCCACCTACTGCAGGGATTTTCTTTAATATATATTCGAGTTCATCCTTAACCCAATGGTATTTTCCAGCAGTTCGTAATCGCCCTAAAACATTATGCAATGCACCTACATTTGGCGCAATTGACATTTCATTATCATTAAGGACTACAATCATATCCTTCTTCTCATCACCGATATGATTCAATGCTTCTAAAGCCATACCACCCGTTAGGGCACCATCGCCAATTATTGGAATAATATGTTCTTTTGTTTTTTTGATATCCCGAGCAATCGCCATCCCCATAGCCGCCGACAAGGAGGTTGAACTATGACCGGTTTCCCACACATCATGTTCTGATTCGTTTCTCTTCGGGAATCCACATAACCCTTTATATTGACGTAAAGTATCAAATTCTTTAGCACGACCAGTTAAAATTTTATGAACATATGATTGGTGACCAACATCCCAAATAAATTTATCCTTTGGGCTATCGAATACTTTATGTAAAGCGATTGTTAGCTCAACAACACCAAGGTTTGGCCCAATATGTCCACCTGTTTCAGAAAGTTTATTGATTAAAAATTGACGGATCTCTGCGCTTAACTGTTCAAGCTCATTATTTGATAGTTTTTTTAGAAAACGCGGGTTTTTTATTGATAGAAGATCCAAATGGATCACTCACTTTCGGTTCAGTTTGATTCTATAATACGTATTTGATCTATTATTACTAGTCTTATCTATTTATTTTATCGTAAACTTCATTTATTGAAAACGAATAATTATTTTTAGTTTCTTTTACGTGTAGAAAAAAAACTTACCATATAATATTAGTGGTGACAATATATAATCATACTTTGGTCTATTTATAGAACAAAAACCGCTGCCAAACGGAAACGGTT
>NZ_CADEPK010000136.1 GCF_902829255.1 Metabacillus niabensis
CTTTAAATGTCTGTTTATTTTCCTTTTTCTTTTTCGGTACTTTCACAAGGAAAAATACTAAAATAACACTTATTAAACTAAAAAAAGGAATAAACCAAAATGGAAGATACCATATAAATGATGCTAATGTGGCTCCAATTATGGGACTCAAGACTTTTCCCGCAGTATTTGCTGTTTCTGTCATACCTAACCCTGCAGTGACCTCGTCATCATCCTTAAACATATCCCCAACTAAAGGAATTACAACAGGAAAAGCACCAGCAGAACCAACCCCTTGTAATATTCTCCCAATTATAATGAATAGGAATGGGTCATCTAGTGTTAAAGAAGCCCAACCACATACCGCTCCACCTAAGCCTGCAATGATTAAGCACGGAACCATTATCATTTTTCTACCATATCGATCTGATAAATATCCTGCAATTGGTATTAATACAATCGCCACTATAGAGTAAACTGTAATAATTAACGAAACTTGAAATGCACTAATATTTAGTTTTTTAGCGATTTGAGGTAGAACAGGGATTAGCATAGAATTTCCTAAAGTCATTACAAGTGGAACAGATGATACTGCTAACAAATCGAGCTTCTTTCTTCCATCCATCTTTGCTTCACCTTTTGTCTGCAATATTTTTAACACAATTTCATTTTGTGTAATATGCTGTAAACATATACTGGGATAATGTAGCAGACATATTCTTTTCAAAAAAGTTCTCTTACAAAATCTTCATCATAAAGGCCATGATGAAAAATTACTCAAAATAAAAAAACCTCCATTTAGGAAGTTTGATTACAATACTATAAACGCTTTCTTACAACGTGAAAGCTGAAATGATCTGCTCTAAAATAATTTAAAGAATAAAGGACAGGGCGATCTTGACTATCATAATGAATTTGTTTTAATAAAAGTAAAGAAGTTTCCGGATCACATTCTAATATTTGAGATATTTTTTCATGGTATCCGATTGGTTCAATATGTGTAACCGCATAAGTAATATAGATTGATGCTTTATCCTCTAGTAGTTTAAATAATGAATCTTGCTTATGATCAAAGCTTTCTGGCAATAGATGAGTAGGAATTTTATCTAAACAATAAACTACAGGCTCACAATTTGATGTACGGACTCTTTCAAGTAAAAAAATCTCATCCTCTTTACTGCATTTAAATCTTTTTACATCATCCTCTGTAGCTCCTGTAATCGAGGATGAAAGGAAGACAGTTCCAGGTGTTAAATTTGCATTTTTTATCATGTCTGTCACACTATTTAATTGCTCAATACCTGAAGAAAAACGTGGCTTCACATTCACGAAAGTTCCAACTCCATGCCTTCTAATAATCACATTTTCCTCTTCAAGGATTCTTAAAGCTTCTCTTAAAGTTGCTCTGCTAACACCTAAATCCTTTGACAATTCAAATTCTGACGGAAGCTTCTCTTTTTCCTTATAAATCCCCTTTTCGATATCTTCTTTAATTTTATCA
The DNA here is from genome assembly GCF_902829255.1 of Metabacillus niabensis. Classification (GTDB taxonomy): domain Bacteria; phylum Bacillota; class Bacilli; order Bacillales; family Bacillaceae; genus Metabacillus; species Metabacillus niabensis. Next base: position 1,481 of record NZ_CADEPK010000136.1, read on the forward strand.
ATAACCCGTAAATACAGGTGTCGATTATCAGCTTTTATACTCATAAGTCCGCCTCCACTATGTCATAAATAAAAAGAGATCAGACATCTGATGTAATACACCAACTCTAATCGAAAATACTATATCATGTTTTGAACTAGAAATAAATAAAAATCGGTAATTTTTGTCGAAAGTAGTAGAAAAATTTTAAATTGTTGAATAATTCTTATCCACTTTTATCGTTTATTAAAGAATTAATATAATATATGAAAAAGCTAGACATTTATTTCGATTTGCTGTCTAGCTTTTTCACTTTCTATCTTATGAAGTTAATTCATCATGGCTCTCTTTAGAAAGCAAAACTTCTCTAGGCTTACTTCCTTCGTATGGACCAACTACTCCTCTTTCTTCCATTGCATCAATTAATCGTGCTGCTCTCGTGTAACCAATTCTAAATCTCCTTTGTAATAACGAAACAGATGCTGTTTGCATATCAACTACTAATTGTACTGCTTCTTCATATAAATCATCTTGGACTTCACTTGGAGCTTCAACAGTTTCAGTAGGAATCATATCCTCTTGATATTGTGCTTTTTGCTGAGCAATAACAAAATCAACAGTCTTTTCAACCTCTTCGTCAGATAAAAACGCACCTTGAACACGTACTGGCTTTGATGCCCCAACAGGTAAGAACAGCATGTCCCCTCTACCTAATAGCTTCTCGGCACCTCCCATATCAAGGATCGTTCGTGAATCTGTTTGAGAAGATACACTAAATGCAATTCTTGAAGGGATATTTGCTTTGATAACTCCAGTAATGACATCCACAGATGGTCGCTGTGTGGCAATAATTAAGTGTATACCAGCGGCACGAGCCATCTGTGATAAACGAGTAATCGAATCTTCAACATCAGATGAGGCAACCATCATCAAATCGGCTAGCTCATCAACGATCACAACAATATAAGGAAGTTCCGGCTGTTTTGTCTCTGATTCTAAGTTATTTCTTCTAATAATTTCATTGTAGCCTTCTATATTTCTTGTACCAGTATGAGAAAAATGCTCATAACGACGTTCCATTTCATTTACTACCTTTTTCAATGCTTGTGATGCCTTTTTAGGATCTGTCACAACAGGTGCTAGTAAATGAGGCACACCATTATAAACTGTAAGCTCAACCATTTTCGGATCGATCATCATTAATTTCACTTCATGAGGCTTTGCTCTCATTAAGATACTTGTAATTATCCCATTAATACATACACTTTTCCCACTACCAGTTGAGCCGGCTACAAGCAAGTGAGGCATTTTATTAAGCTCTGCTAAAACGGCATCACCTGAAATATCTCTTCCTAAGCCAATCAATAATTTTGCATCTGGTCTGTCATTTGCTTTTGATTCAAGTACTTCTCTTAGAGAGACCATGGCAACTTCTGAGTTCGGCACTTCAATCCCTACTGCAGATTTACCAGGAATCGGTGCTTCGATTCGAATATCTTTTGCAGCGAGGGCCAATGCTAAATCATCACTTAAGTTCACAATTTTACTAACCTTCACACCTACATCAGGATAAACTTCATACTTCGTAACTGCTGGTCCTAAGTGTACCTGTGTTACCTTTGCCTTTACCCCAAAGCTTTGGAATGTTTTTTCTAGCTTCCGTGCATTCTCATAGATGTTTTTCTTATCTGCCTGTTGAGAATTATGTTTCGGAGCTTTCAAAAGGTCAATAGGTGGAAGCTTATAATCTTTATTTTCTAATTCAACAAACGAAATCGGCGCAAGATCTTCTTGTTGAATTGGTTCATTACTTTCTTGACTTTCAGCTTGATGTTTTTTTACTTTAGGCTCCACTTTATCTGTATCCATTGTATGGATAATCATTTCTTCGGGTTTTGATTCAGGCTCTTCATGATCCGAAAAGCTTGAAATGATTGGTTTACTATTGTCTTCTTCGGCAAGATCATTTTTGTCACTATTATGTATTTCAAGCTCTTTTTTCTTATTTCTTTTTTCTTCATGCTTTTGCTTAATTGCTGAAGGTAGACTTTTCATATCATCCTTAAATCCAATTGCTTGTCTTTTCATAAATGCACCAATCGGCGATAACAATTTAGCCAATGTTGCTTTAAGAGAGCGACCAGTAATTAAAATAACACCAATAACGATTAAAACGATCGCAATAATTTGCGAGCCTGCTTCGGCAAATAAGTAATAAGATGCAGCAAAGAAAATTGCCCCAAGCATCCCGCCACCTAAATCAACTGTAATCGATTCACCTCTGACATCCATCCAAAATAATTCAAGCGTGTTTGCAATAACACTCGGTGTTGCAAATGTACCATTATGGGAAAGCATCTTAAACAACGTAACATGACTTAATAGTAAAATTGCAGCAGTTATACAGTGTACCCCGATCATTTGTCTACTTAATAATGACGGGATTTGTCTCCTCCAAATTAAATAAAAGGCAAATAAAAGAACTTCAATAAGGAATAACATATACCATTCGCCACTAAAAAAACGAAATAAGTGGACAAAAGTCATTCCAACAAAGCCTAGCTTTGAGATTGAAATGAGAGCAATTGCAAGAATGATTAAGCCTGTAAGCTCAAATTTCAGCGTTCTTTTCCATTCATCCTTTGATTTTCTAGTTTTTCTTTTTTGTTTAGCCATTTCTACCACCTATGTATAAAAAATATACGACAATTCCTTTATTTGTCATAAAGAAGGCAGCCGAAACTGGCTGCCTTATGCTTGTCTTTCCATTATATCATAATAATCATTGTATTAAGAATGAGACATGATAATTTTTTGTCCGGGAGTATATTGTTGATCTAAAAAATATTTAGGATCACTACTAAGAATTCGAACAATTTCATATTCTGCTGTTCCCGTACCTTGAACTAAAAGCTGGACTCCATCTTTTTCAATGATTGTTTGCTTTTTATACTCGTCCTCATGTGTTGGGAACATTAATTCTTCAGGCATCATCGTATAGTAAATCATTGTAACACCTGCTTTGCTTGATTTTTTTCAAGCATACTGTTTAATTTTTGAATCGCTTGGCCTACCCCACCAACTTCATCAATTAACCCATATTCTACTGCATCTTTCCCAACGACATTCGTCCCGATATCCCTTGTTAAGTTTCCTTTTGAAAACATAAGCTCTTTAAACTTTTCTTCGGTAATATTTGAATGTCCCGTTACGAAATTAACAACGCGGTCTTGCATCTTATCTAAATATTCAAAGGTTTGCGGTACCCCAATAACTAGTCCCGTTAACCGTACAGGATGAATTGTCATTGTTGCTGTTTCGACAATAAATGAATGATCACAGGAAACCGCAATTGGTACTCCAATTGAGTGACCTCCACCTAATACAATGGACACTGTTGGCTTTGAAATCGAAGCTAGCATCTCTGCAATCGCTAATCCCGCCTCAACATCACCACCAACAGTATTTAATATCACTAATAAGCCTTCTATCTTTGGGTTTTGTTCAATTGCAACAATTTGCGGGATAACATGTTCATATTTAGTTGTTTTATTTTGTGGTGGTAATTGAATATGTCCTTCAATTTGTCCAACAATTGTTAAACAGTGAATTTTTGAATCTTGACCCATTTGTGGGACATTCGTTTGTCCTAGCTGTTGTATTTTTTCTACAATCGAGCTTTCTTTTCCTTCTTGTTTCTCTTCTCCTTCATTTTGCTCATTCCCCTGTATGTATTGTCCACGATTTGTCATGAAGTTCACCCTTTCTCTTAACTTTCTCTTTGTAGTATGAGCAACATGAAAATTTTCATGCGATGAAATAGTGTGAGATTTAACGGTTTCCTAATTCTACCCTTTTTCAAATCTCTACTCTTTCTAAAAGACTGTTCTAAAACCCTCTGAAATAAAGATGTCTTTTCAGCTCTACCAGGATTTTTTGGACATAAGAAAAAGGCATTGATAATTCAATGCCTTTTGAAAATAGCTCGTCCTACGATAATTTAAATTTCCATAATAATTGGAAGAATCATCGGCCTACGCTTCGTTTTTTCATAGAGAAATTGATTAAGCGACTCACGTATACTTAATTTTAACGCTGACCATTCGATTGAATATTCTTGCATGCTTCGTTTTACGATATCTGAAACAATATCAGTCGCTTTACCGATTAATGCCTCTGATTCACGAACGTAAACAAATCCCCTTGTAATGATTTCAGGGCCTGAAATGATTTGTTTTTTCTGTTTATCTAATGTCACGACAACGATTAAAATTCCATCTTGTGATAATAAACGTCTGTCGCGAAGAACAATATTTCCAACATCACCAATCCCTAATCCATCAATTAAGATGTTTCCAGATGGCACCTTTCCACTCGTTGACACTTGATTTTCTTTAAACTCAATAACGTCACCTTTTTCAACAATAAATATGTTTTCTTCATTTACCCCAACCTCGATTGCAAGCTTTGCATGGGCTTTTTGCATTTTATATTCGCCATGAATCGGGATAAAATAGTTAGGCTTCGTTATATTTAGCATCATCTTTAGCTCTTCCTGATGGCCATGTCCTGAAACATGAATTTGTTTTTCACCAAAGATAACATTCGCACCTGCCCGGTATAGTAAATCAATTGTTTTTGAAAAAACGAGCTCATGGCCAGGGATTGGAGTAGATGCAATAAGAACCGTATCTCCTTCTTTAACATTTACTTGTTTGTGTGATTGCTTTGCCATTCTTGATAAGACAGATAATGTATCGCCTTGATTGCTTGTCGTTAAGATTGTAATTTCATTCGCTGGATATTTATCAATGTCGTTTACGGGGATAATCAGTTCATCATCGATTTCAATATATCCTAAGTTAATCGCTAAGTTGAGATTATTACTCATATTTTTCCCAACAATCGCCAGCTTTCGATTGCTTTTAGCAGTCGCATTTATTACTTGCTGGATACGAACAAGGTTAAACGCAAAAACTGAAACGATAATTCTGCTTTTAGCGTTGTACATGACATCTTGAATTTCATTGCCAACAATCGCTTCAGAGCCTGAATAACCCGGTCTTTCAGCATTGATGCTATCTGATAGTAAGCAGAGGACTCCCTCTTCACCAATTTTGGCAATTTTGGCAATATCCATATAATCTGAACCAATTGGAGTTTGGTCAAATTTAAAATCACCTGTATGGACAATTGCCCCCATAGTCGTTGCAAAGCTTAAACCGATTGTATCTGGGATACTATGGTTTGTTCTAAAAAATGTGATAACGGTATCTTCAAAGGTTAAAACAGAATGTGCATCAATTTCTTTTACTAAAACTGATTGCTTCATACGATTTTCCTTTAACTTCTCCGCAACTAATGCTAACGTAAGCTTTGTCCCATAAATCGGCACTTGAATATTATTGAGCAAATAAAAAATCGCTCCAATACTCTCATCATGACCATGTGTTAAAAAGATTCCTTTAATACGTCCCTTATTTTCTTTTAAATAAGTAATATCGGGTATCACCATATCAATTCCTAACATTTCTCCCTCTGGATACATGAGTCCGGCATCCACAACAAAAATACTAGAATTAATTTCGATGACAAACATATTTTTTCCGACTTCACCAACGCCACCTAAGGCGATAATTTTTATATTTTCTGTCTTTTCCATGATTTAATTTATCCTCCCCACTGAAGTACCCGTTCAACGTCACTTAGAAACATTATAACTGATGAAAGAAATGGAATACAAGGAAATTTTGGCTACATCATAGAAGCATATATTCATGAGGATAGTATTTAAACAAAGTGGAAAGGTATCATTTCATTTCCTTTCTTAAATAAAAAGGCTTGATACGAAATCGTATCAAGCCTTTCATCATTACAAATGATTATCAATTATTTTCGTTAATTGATTTCGTTCCTCATTTGTTAACGGAATTAGCGGTAATCGGACAGAACCTACGTCTAAACCTCTAATTTGCAATGCTGTTTTTACTGGAACAGGATTCGGTGCAGTAAAAAGCTGTTTTATGACAGGGAGTAGCTTTTGATGTTGCTTTGCAGCAGAAAGATAATCCCCTTCAACGAATGATGAAATCATTGCCTGCATTTCTTTCCCAATAATATGGGATGCGACCGAAACAACCCCTACACCACCAATTGATAAGATCGGTAATGTTAAGGCATCATCTCCTGAATACAAGACAAATTCATCTTTTGTTTTTGAAATAATTTCTGCCATTGCATCTAAATTTCCGCTCGCTTCTTTTATCGCGACAATATTAGGCAGCTCAGAAAGTCTTACAATCGTATCAACCTCTAAGTTAACAACACTTCTTCCCGGTATGTTATATAACATAATAGGCAGCTTTGTTGACTCGGCAATCGCTTTAAAGTGTTGGTACAAACCTTCTTGATTAGGTTTATTATAATAAGGAACGACGAGCATTATGGCGTCAGCGCCGCTCTCTTCTGCTTTCTTAGTCAGTTTTATCGAAGCAGCTGTATTGTTACCGCCCGTTCCTGCAATAACAGGGACTCTACCTGCAACTTCTTTCACTGTATGTTTGATTAATGCGATTTTTTCCTCATAACTTAGTGTTGGGGATTCTCCTGTTGTACCTGCTACAACTAAAGCATCTGTTCCATGATTGATTAAGTAATCTATTAGTGTAGAGGTTTTTTGAAAATCGATATTACCGTTTATATCAAACGGTGTTACCATTGCTGTTAAAAGTTTTCCAAAATGACCCATTCCCACTCTCACTCCTTTTGCAGCCAACTTCAATAACTACTATCCTTTATTGATTTATTTCGGATAAACCAAAAGCTTCGTGTAGTGCATTAACCGACTTAATCATATCTTCTTCTTTTACTAAAACCCAAATTGTTGTATGACTATCTGCTGACTGAAGAATTTGAATTCCCTTTTCAGATAATGCCGTAACAATTTTTGCCGTAACACCTGGAACACCCATAATTCCTGCTCCAACAGTAGATACTTTAGCACAATTTCTCGTAACAACAGGCTCATACCCAAGATCATTTAAGATCGATATTGCCCGATCTGTAACATTCTCTGTCACTGTATACACAACGCCCATTGGTGTAATATTGAAAAAATCAACACTTATTCCATCGTTGGCCATCGCTTTAAAAACTTCTGATTGGACATCATATTGACCTTCTTTTGCCGTGACCTTGATTTGTGTCACATTTGAAACATGAGCAATTCCTGTAATTAATCGTTCATGCACATCACTACCTCTTTTAGAAGTATGTTTTGCCTGAACTAATGTACCTGATGATTGTGAGTATGTTGATCGCACTCGAATTGGCACTTCAGATTGCATTGCAATCTCAACTGCTCTTGGATGAATGACCTTTGCACCTTGATATGCAAGATTTACGATTTCAGTGTACGTCACATTTGAAAGAGGGCGAGCCGTTTCCACGATATTTGGATCAGCTGTCATGACTCCTTCAACATCAGTAAAAATATCTACATATTCAGCCTCAAGTGCTGCACCTAATGCTGCGGCTGACGTATCGCTTCCACCTCTACCGATTGTTGTAATGTCCCCATTTGTTTTTGACGCACCTTGGAAGCCAGCAACAACAACTACATCATGTGTTTTTAATGTTTCCAATAATCTGTCGCATTTCATTTCAAGAATTTTTGCATTCGTATGATCATCATTTGTAATAAATCCAGCTTGTGCTCCATTAAATGCAGTTGCATTGATTCCTGCCTCATTTAACATGCTTGAGAAAACGATTGAAGAAATCACTTCTCCACAGGAGAGTAACATATCCTGTTCTCTGTTCGAAATCATTTCCGTTCCACCATATACTAAATCTAGCAATGTATCTGTAGCATATGGAGCTCCCTTTCGGCCCATTGCAGAAACGACAACAACCACTTTATAGCCTTGTTCTATCGCATCTTTCACATGATTTAGAGCAAGTTTTCTTCCATTATCATCTTTAACAGATGTTCCACCAAATTTTTGAACTAAAATCCTCATTGTAGCACCTCAAACTATAGACGTGAGAGAAGAGAGCTCGGAAAATGCCTGCTCTCTTCTTAATTAAGATTAAACTAATTGTAGTTTTACAAGACTTTCCGCAATTTGTACTGAGTTCCAAGCGGCACCCTTTAATAGGTTATCAGAAACTATCCACATATGAAAGCCAGTGTTGCAATCTAAATCTTTACGAATTCTTCCAACAAATACATCATTCTTTCCAACACTTAAAGCAGGCATTGGATATAGTTGATTTGCCGGATCGTCTTGTAACGTAATACCATCAGAATTCTTAAGCAGCTCCTTGATTTGGTCAGCTGTTACGTCTTCTTTTTCTATTTCTACATAAACTGATTCGGAATGACCAGTTTCAACAGGCAAACGAACACATGTAGCTGCTACCTGTAACTCTGGCATACTCATTATTTTCTTCGTTTCATTAATCATTTTCATTTCTTCAAACGTAAATCCGTTATCTTGGAATTTATCTATTTGAGGAATAGCGTTAAACGCAATTTGATAATGTTTTTCGTCACCTTTGACAGGAAGGATTTCTGGTGTAAATTCTTCACCGTTTAAAATAGCCTGTGATTGTTCTCTTAATTCATTAATAGCTGCTGCTCCTGCACCAGAAACAGCTTGGTATGTCGAAACGATGACTTTATTTAATCCAAACTGTTGTCTTAGCGGTTCAAGTGCAACGACCATTTGAATTGTCGAGCAATTTGGGTTAGCAATAATCCCATTATGTGTTTTTAATGCTTCCTCATTTACTTCTGGTACAACTAAAGGTACATTTTCATCCATGCGATATGCGCTTGTATTGTCAATAACAATTGCTCCTCGTTTTACAGCCTCTGGAGCGAACTGCTTTGAAACATTACCACCGGCACTAAATAATGCTATTTGAACACCTTCAAAACTTTCAGGCGTTGCTGCCTCAACTATATATTCTTCGTTTCTGAACGTAATTTTAGTACCTGCGGAACGTTCAGAAGAAAGCAAAGTTAGTTTTGATATAGGAAAATTACGTCTTTCTAATGTAAGAAGCATTTGTTGACCTACTGCTCCTGTTGCTCCAACTACTGCTACATGATAACCTTTTGCTTTCATTAATACTAGCCC
>NZ_CADEPK010000137.1 GCF_902829255.1 Metabacillus niabensis
ACTGTATGTATCCAATCATTTAGTCGGTATTGCAAATTAGAAAACCATATATTTAAAAAAGTCATTTGATCAAAATAAAGCAATATACCGAAAATAATCATAATGACACCACCAATTTTCATTAGCTTTTGTGAATGTTTAACAATGAATTTTGTTTTACCAATGAAAAATGCTAATACGATAAATGGTAAGCAAAATCCTAGTGAATAGCCTGTAATATTAATGAACGCCTGTGATGGATTGAGCGCACTTGCATACATGATAACACCAAAGATCGGACCGATACATGGTGTCCAGCCTGCCGCAAAGCCTAATCCAATAAGAAACGAATTTAAATAGCCGACATTGCTTCGCTTTTTTTGGACACGGGTATCCTTTAGCATAAATTTAGGCTGGAAAATCTCCAACATAAATAACCCCATTAAAATAATGAAAATCCCACCTAGCATCCGAATCAAATCTTGATGTTCACTAAAAAGTTGACCGATTCCACTAAATGAAAAGCCTAATATGTAATAAATGACGGAGAAGCCTAAAGAAAAAAAGATCGAATGCAGCAATATCTTCTTTTTATGCTGGGTATCCTTGTCACCCTTTAATTCATTAATAGACATCCCTGTTATGTAAGAAACAAACGATGGATATAAAGGTAAGCAGCATGGTGATACAAATGCAAGTAGCCCCGCTGAAAAGGCCATGATAAATGTTATATTTTCCACAGAATCCCCCCTCATAGTAGTATTATAGCGATTTCATCATAAATGATAACAGAAGAGTTGTGAACGTTTTCGAACTCTTTTATTTATATAAAATACATGATAAAGCAGCAGTTAGATTTCATGAAAATCAAGAAATCAACTGCTGCATCTATTCTACCATAAGATTGTCGTTATGCTTGTAATTTGTCATTGGTTTTTTTCTCATATAAAACAGTTAAGCTAATTAATGTCACTAGTATTGTTGCTCCCATATCTGACAGTATCGCGATCCAAAGAGTTAATAGACCTGGGATTGTTAATAGAAGAGCAATAAGTTTTAAACCTAGTGCCAGGGTGATATTGATTTTAATAATCGAATTTACCTTTTTCGCTGTTTTAATTGCTGAAGGCAGCCTTCCTAAATGATCCTGCATTAGAACGATATCGGAAGTTTCGATTGCACTGTCCGTTCCTTTCCCCATTGCAATTCCTAAATCTGCAGTCGCTAAGGCTGGTGCATCATTAATTCCATCCCCTATCATAGCTACCTTGCCCTTTTGAGAAAGCTCTGAGATTTTCTTTACCTTTTCCTCTGGTAATAGTCCAGCAAAATACGTCGATAATCCAATCTTCTTGGCAACCTTTTCGGCAGTTTTTTCATGGTCACCTGTTAACATAACTGTTTTTGAGATCCCTAAACCGTGTAATTTTTTAATGATGGCTGCACTTTCCTCGCGAATTTTATCCGCAATCCCCATCATACCAAGGACGGTAGACTCATTTGCTAAAAGCACGACAGTCATCCCAGCATCCTTTAGTCTTTGAAGGTCGATTTGAACGTTATCAGGTAAAGCAAGATGCTGAATTTGTTTTTCATTGCCTAAATAATAGGTCGTGCCGTTTCCTTTCGCAACAATTCCAGTACCTGAATATGCAGTTATTTCATCCAGCTCAATTAAAGGTATATTTCTCGCTTCGTTTATGATAGCCTTGGCGATTGGATGTGATGATGATTTCTCAATCGAAGCAGCAATTTGTAAAAACGCTGGGTCATATGCAATAAGCTCTTCAACGTGAGGCTCACCCTTCGTTAACGTTCCTGTTTTATCAAAGGCAATCGTTGTGATTTTTCCTAATTGTTCTAAAAAGACGCCACCTTTAATTAAAATACCGTTTCGAGCATTTTTCGTAATCCCTGAGACTATCGCAATTGGTGATGATAAGACAAGTGCGCATGGACAGCCAACGATCAATACTGCTAATCCCTGGTAAAACCAATCTCCCCAGCTCCCATTAAACAAAAGAGGAGGAATGATCATAACCATTGCCGAAATAACCATGATAAGCGGTGTATAATATTTGGCAAATTTATTAATAAATAATTCAGTTGGTGTTTTCGTCTCTTGTGCTTCTTCGACAAGGTGAAGAATTTTTGCTAAAGATGAATCATTATATGCTTTTGTTAATTTCACCTTCAGAAGTCCTTCGTTGTTAATACTGCCACCGAACACTGGTTCATTTACTGATTTTTCGATCGGCAATGATTCACCAGTTATCGCAGATTCATTCACTGAGCTATTTCCTTCGATAATGACTCCATCTGAAGGAACCTTTTCACCTGCACGAACGAGAACAATTTGATTTACCTTTAAGGACTTAATAGGAACAAGATGCTCTTCTCCATTTTCAAGAATTGTTGCCTCTTTTGGGGCAACCTTTAAAAGTGATTCCACCGATCTACGCGCTTTTTCCATTCCTAAGCCTTCTAAATATTCATTAAGGCCGAAAAGAATCGCAACAAGTGCTCCTTCCTTCCATTCACCTATTGATAATGCACCGATAAGCGCGATCGTCATTAGTGTCTCGATATTAAATTTCAATTTCACTAAATTTTTTAAGCCTTTAATAAAGGTTTGGTAGCCACTTAGTACGGTTGCAGCAAGGAAAAGAGCAATTGCCACATATTCATTAAGCCAATTTTCAGCAAAAAAGGCTGCAAAATAAAAAATCGTTGAGATTGATAATATTGTTAGCCAATTTACTTTTGAATGGTGATGTGTATGCTCATGCTGATGATCTTGCTCAAATTGGTCTGTCTCAATATAAGCACCATCTGAGGAAAGGATTTTTGTTACCTTTTCCATATCTACCGTATTGGCAATACGGAGCTTACCGCTATTATAATTTAATGTGGCAGTTTCACCCGATGGTAATCGATTAATTTCCTCCTGTAATTCCCTAGTGCAATTTGCACATGTTAGACCTTTGACCTTATATTCTTCCATAAAGATTCACTCCATTTAAACTTAATGGTGCTGAGCATGGTTAATTGTTTGCTGTAATACATTCATCACATGGTTGTCATCTGGAGAGTAAAAAAGAGTGGTCCCCTCTCTGCGATACTTGACTAACCGTAAATTTTTCAAAAAACGTAGCTGATGTGAAACCGTTGATTGTAAAAGTGATAGCTTCTCGGCAATTTCATTTACAGAATGTTCTTTATGTGACAATAAATGCAAGATTCTGATTCGAGTAGGATCACTTAATGCTTTAAATGTTTGAGAAACAATGAATAACGTTTCTTCATCAAGCTGTTCTAGGTCATATTTTTCATCATTTTTTGCTTCATCCATTTCAAACACCTCTTTGTCATAGTATATATCAAAATATGAGTATGTGTTCATATAATATAATAAAAGTGTAAAAAATTTTTTGACTATTGTCAATCATATTTACCATATTTGTTTTAAATATGTTGCCAAGTTCTCCTCGAGCGATTTCTTTTCGTGTGATAGTGTTCAACATTCATTTAAGAATTTCATAGTACAATGGTAAACCTACATATTCATGTCCCTTTTAAGAAACTTGTTTTTTTAAGGAATTCGGGAGCCTTTTTAGCGATTTTTGCCAATTTCAAGTCTCCCTTTGCTTTTACCCTCTTATAACATTTGTCGAAAAAAGTTTGTAAATTAATTAATATTCCTTACGTGAGTTGAGTAAGAAACAATCGAATAAGTGGTTCAGAATGCAATCGAGTAGCAATAGATGGTGGCGTGACATTTACTGATGCTTCGAAAGGCATACCTACCCAAAGATATTGTTCATCAATGATTATGAATGGAAATGACAGTGTCTCTCGATCTGGATTTTCCGCTGGAATGTACGTAATCTGAACAGACGTATTTCGTTGTGATAACAAACCTTCCCACTCTTTTGTTAACTGTTTGTTTGGCGGAAGTCCAATAATAATCGAGCGCTTTGCCATTTTTAAATCATCAATAAAACGGTCAAGCTTTTTCGCATGAAACCATAATAATTTAGGATGTTGATGTTTGATCCATTTACCAATCATGTGTGGTTCAATCTTTTGCTTATGCCCTATTTGGTATTCGACAAGCTTTCTAATTGTCTTGCTGCGATAGACATGCGCTTGAATATATTTGTGATCACTTACATGGATAAATTTCCCTCTAGTTCGTGTGATCGCTACATTTATTAATCTTTCACTATCTCTTCCAATAAGCAGCATACCTGGCCTTGTTTGTGGATTGCTTTCAACTGAATCAAATACCATCACATCGCGTTCACTTCCTTGAAAACGATGGACAGTTGCAGAAATAATATCTGCGTCGAATAACTCTTTCTTGTAAATATCAGCAAGCAATGTATCCATAAATTCAGCTTGAGCACGATAAGGTGTAACATATCCAATAGATCGTGCCCCTGCTAAATACGCTTCATGAATAACTTGGAATGAAAGGAATAGCTGCCATAGATTAAACCTTGAATGTGAAGTTTTTTCACGAAGACAATAATTGCCCATCCCACTGCTATTTAATAATACGGAAGACATCCCTTGAAATGGTGCCCTCTCAACAATTGAATTTCTTGATTTTTTCACACTTTCATGGTCTTCGACTAATGAATGATAAATATAATGATTTGTAAATGCAGATATCTCTGGATGCATCCTCCGTTGTTCCTTTAAGATAAAAAGCTGAGCATGTGGGCTAGTATCTGTTGCTCCATCTTCTAGCCAATCGATTACATTTGCTTTATGAAATATATCTTCACGTAACCACGAATCGACTAATGGATGCTTAGCTGTTGCGATTGGAGGTAGCTGTTTAAAGTCCCCACATATAATTAAACGACTGCCAAGTGTTGCGGCAAAGCCAATTTGTGGAACGTATGCCATGCTTACCTCATCAATTATTACCAAATCATAGTTTGCTTCATAAATAATCGGATCGGTGGCAGCTTTCGCTAACGTCGTCCCTACTATTTCGGCATTCTTTACAAATTGAATTTCCTTTTGACGAATTTTCTCTACTACTTGAGCAAGTTTACGTTCAATTTCTAATAACTCCTCAGAGTCGCGTTTACTATACGATTGTCCAAGTATTTGCTTAAGGCTATTTCGTTCTTCGAGATAATGTGTTCGTTTCGCAACGAGCTCTGGGGCATGCTTAAGCAATAAATCGTTAGCAGTAATCGATGTATTTGCTTCTAAAACTGCTTGATTGCCATATCGTAAAATATCTCCTTCACGAGACTTTCCTTTTTTATTGATAAAATGAGAGATTTCTGCCATTAACACATCAACAGCTTGGTTACTTTGTGCTAGAACTAATACTTTTTGCCCTTTCACATATTTATTTGCTGCAACTCGTGCAAGTGTGTACGTTTTACCTGTACCAGGCGGTCCCCATACAAATGTAACGGGATTATATTTGCTACGAATGATAAGTTCGTGGACATTTGATTTAAATGGTTTTTGCGGATGTTTCGTTTCATTTGCAGGATTCATTAACCTTTTTATTCGTGCCCTTTTGCGCTTATTATCTTTTATTTCTTCTAAGCGTTCATGTAGTTCATTTAACAATTCCCATGGGTCATAAACGAGAAATAAATCATCTAACATTGTTCCTAATGATGCATCAACAGAAAGAATGACACTTTTTCCTTCTGAAGATAATATTCTTCCTTTAAGTGAAATTGGTTCAAGCACAATAATCGAACCGATTGGTATGTTTAGCTGACGAGGTGTTTCAAAAAAATAGGTATACCCCTCATCCTTTTTCATTAACTGGCCATTTATTAACGGATATTTTGAGCGGCCAATATTTTTCAAATGATTGATTTCTGCTCGCAATGCCTTTTGCCATACTTTTAAATAATAATTGGTTGATTTCATGATTTTCAGCTTCCTTAAAAAATGTTCCTTGTATGTGAATGCTAACTATACCATTTTGAAAAGTAAAAATCTATTCTAGTATTATAGAGATTAGAGAATAGGAATGGGTTAAAACAACATAAAAAAGCAACCTGCTTGTGAAGTGCCTTATAAATATTAGATTGAAGTCTAACGTTTATAAGGCATTTCATTAACAGGCTGCTTTCTGATTCGTTACTTGTTATTTAACTCAGCTAATATTGGGTATAATTCCTCTAGATGTGTGATTTCATATGTTGGGATTACTTCATTTCTCTCTTTATTATGTCGATTAATCCAAACTGATTTCATCCCGATACGTGATGAACCTAAAATATCTGTCATTAAATTATCTCCGACCATGATCGCTTCATCTTTTGATAGGTTCATTTTTTCTAAAGCATGCTCAAATATGGAAGGATCCGGCTTACCGCGACCAAATGCACCAGAAATAATAATATGTTCAAAGTATGGAACAAGCTCTGGAGTAATTTCTAATTTCGTATTTTGTAGGTCAGGTGAACCGTTTGTTAAGAGAAGGAGACGATAGTCCTCTTTTAACGTATCTAAAACCTTATAAGACTCCTCATATACAAAGGGGCTTTTCCGTCTTTGGGCAGGAAATTCTTCTGCTAGTTTAGCAGCAAATTCACTGTTATCGATTCCACATGCCTTTAGTCCTCGTGCCCAAGCATCCTTCCGATATGAAGGGACGATTTTTGCCATTTTTTTGAAATTTTCTTCATCATCAAGGAAATTCCCCCAAAGTCCTTCAAAAGGGTTTATTCCAATCATTTGTGTAAATTCATATGTTTCATAAGAAGAATACAATTCTCTAGCCTCTTTGCGGACAGCTTCTTCAAGCTTTTCTGCATCAATACCAAATTCGGTCTCTGCGAGTTTACAAGTAGCAAGGAATGCCTCTTTAACACTTTTCTGATCCCATAGTAATGTATCATCTAAATCAAAAAAAATAGCCTTAATCAATTTTGCTCCTCCAATTCTCTGTGCGGCAATTGCTTTATATTTATCCTATTTACAAAATAGATTACAGAGAATTAATAGATATGTAAATAGAATTTTAGAAAACTATAAAAATTTTGTCTATTCTTTAAATTAAACTTTTTAGTTTTGCTGTAGATTCTCTTATGATTAATTCACATGTAAGCAATATTTTCTCGAACTGTTCCTTCCTGCTATGAATTTGGTCGATTAATACAGTAACAGCCTTTTTTCCTAGCTGTTCTTTTGGAACATGAATCGTTGTTAATGTTGGCGAGTTTAAATATGAGCTTTCTATATTATCAAAACCTGTAATCGAAATATCTTCTGGAATGTTAAGCTTTTTTGCCTTTAGTAAGTCTATCATGTATAAAGCAATTGAATCATTAGCACAGACAATTGCTGTAGGCATTTCATTACGAGCAAAAGCTATCTCGAGCCATTTTTTTGCGCTGATAATCATTTCCTCATAATCTTTTTCCCTTTTTTCAAGATAAACTTCATTTGTTTTCGGGACTAATTGATGAGATTCAAGTGCACAGCGAAAACCTAACCATCTGTCATAAAAGCTTCTTGAAAAGTATATATCTCCAATAAAAATCATATCTCGATGACCGAGACCAATTAAATAATTCGTTAGTTGAAAGCTACTATCGAAATTATTCGCAAAAATAGTATCAGTCGAAAATAATGGCTCTTCATCATCAATTAATACGACTGGAATCTCCCATTTTTTAAATTCTAATAGAATGTTAGTTGAAATATGTCCGACACAAATAATTCCAATGAAACCTTTGGGGTTTATAACAGTTGAAAAGCTATCCGATTCTGTCATCATGACGATACCTAAGGAATGACCTTCTAGCTCATTTGATATTCCATCAATAATTCTTCCCCAATAAATTGAGTCTTGATATTGGCTTTTCGGTAAGACGACAAGTACATTATTTTGCCCTGCTTTAGTAGAATGAAGCGAATCTTTGGCGTTTGCAAGTACTTGAGGTTGATAGCCTAATTGTTTTGCAGCTTCAAGAACTTTATCTCGAGTTGCATCCTTTACTCCACTTTTACCGGATAATGCCCGTGACACGACATATTTTGATACTCCTAAATAATCGGCAATTTGCTGAATGGTAACCTTTTTACCCATTTGTACACCTCATTAAACAGTCAAAACGATAACTTTTTTCTTTCCTTGTCCATTTATTGATTTAAGAACCAACTTATACTGAAATGGCTTGATTAAGAATAAATTGCTCAACAACCTTTGCAACGCCGTCGTTCATATTCGTATCGGTTACATAATCTGCGGCTAATTTTATATCCTCAGGTGCATTTCCCATTGCAACGCCTAGACCAGCAAACTCAATCATTGAAAGGTCATTATAGCTATCACCTATTGCAATTACTTCCTCACGTTTAATGCCACATTCGTTAATCAATTGATTTAGACTTGTCCCTTTTGTCACACCTTTTTCTGTGAACTCTAAGAAAAATGGCTTTGAACGCATGACACTGTATTCGTCAGCTAATTCAGCTTGGAGTTTTTCCTCAACTACTATTAACTTTTCGGGTGCATCAACCATTAATGATTTAACAACAGGCTCGGTGATTGCCGCTTTAAAATTTGGCACGACGCGAATTGGTAATCCTGTTAATTCAGATTCGATTGTCGTATATTGATTATCTTGGTCTGTGATGATTTCATCACCAACATATGTATGAATATACACATTTTCTCGACGACTTATATCATATAAATCGTGAACTTGATTAATTGATAGAGTACTGCTGAAGAGTTCTTCATTTGTTTGGCAGTTAATTATTTTTCCGCCATTAAAGGATAAGATAAAGCTACCATATTTCGCTAATGAAAGCTCTTTCGCAATTGGTTTCATTCCAAATGTTGGTCTTCCTGAAGCAAGAACAACCTTAACACCCTTTTTTTGTGCATCCATTAATGCTTTTTTTGTACGTTCCGAAATTGTGTGGTCGTCACGTAGTAATGTATCATCTAAATCTAGTACAATCATTTTATATGTCATGTTTTAAATTTCCTTTCTATATGCAAGTACCTATAATCCTACTATAAATTTAACATAAAAGGAATATTTGGCTGAATTAGACTTTCTTCATGTTTTCTTTAAAGATAATTGCTTCAAATTTATAAAAAATTAAAAATTAGACTGTTCTTCGTTTTAATAGCAACATATGAAAAAAGAGGCTGGCTCAAAATGAACGGTTCAGACCCCTTAAAACACTGGTATATAGACTAATGATAAGGTTAGTTTACTATATATAAGTGTTTTTGGAGGGGTCAGACCCTTTTGAGTCACCCTCTTATTATAATTTTGCTGCAGCTTCCTTCGAAGTTAGGATTTGCACTTCAATTGAACCACCAGCTGTATCGACTATTGTTTTTATCATTACAGGATAATCTTTATTGTTTATAAATTTAAAATCAGGACCGTTCCAGGAAACTGTTGCATCTTTACCAGTTGGTACATAACCAACTGAACGTGAATGTGAGTGAACTTCAATCACTTCTAATCCTGCATTCATTACCGCGTTGTACAGAGTTGATGATGTTTGACATATCCCACCGCCAATACCTTCTACAAATTCTTTATCAACTATTTCCATTGCTTTTTGGTATCCTCTTTCAGGTGTTCGTTCACCAACTACTAAATTATAATAAAAGCGATCTCCTGGCCCTAAAACGATTTGGTTTATCGCTCCTGCTGATAATGCAATATTATGTGTTCGCCCTTTTATACTTGCATTAAATGTCGTTTTATAGCTTCCAATAACGACCTCATCGATACCTTTAACGGTCTCCTGTGTGACATTAGGTGCTTTTTCTTCGATTGGCAATACAATTGATTTGTCAAGGGCACGAATATTTTTTAATGATTCGACTAATTTGTCTTCGTCTAAAACGACACGACTTTGACCCTTTGTCAGCTGACCATTTGATAGTTTTACTGGAACCATCGGTTGGTCTAATTTGCTTGCTAATTCATCCGCAAGTGTTTTTATTTGTTGCTCATACTCTTTAGAATTTACCGCTAATGTTGGTTTATAGGAATATAGTACTTCTTTAGTTGTTGGGTGTAATAAGTCTACATTAAATTCCACTGACTTCTCAGCTAGCTGAAACGTGCTGCTTCCCATCGCTTTCACTGATAGCGGTTCATCTTCTTTAGAACCACTTGCAAAACCAGTACTACAACCTGAAACCATCAATAATAATAGTATCGAAGAAACATATTTTTTGTACATTCTCTCTCCCACATTTCCCACTAAGATATTCTTTCTATTTTTTTAGTAATTTAACCCACTTTATAAATTGCCTTTAGTAAACACCCCTTATATCTTATAATCCAATTACCAACAATTACATTTATATTCAGGAAATAATAAAATATCCTTAGCAGTGTTAAAAATTACCTTTCACTAGGATGAAAATCATAAATTGTTTAATTTTCATTTTACTATAATTTTCAT
>NZ_CADEPK010000138.1 GCF_902829255.1 Metabacillus niabensis
ATAGACGTCTCTACGCCATTATACCTATGACTTATGATTTGTGAATATGTGAGCCCCTCTATAAACCTTTTAGATACTAAGTCGTTTTAGAACATCAAAGATATATATAGTTTAAAAAAATCAAAAGACTAAATCTATTAGATTTAGCCTTTCAAGCTATAGCATCATATTTTGCTTCCGATACTTAATCGGAGATACCCCAGTTACCTTTTTGAAAGCGGTACTAAAATAATGCTGGGTATCATATCCAACCATTTCAGCAATTTCAACGATTGGCATATCTGTTTGATTCAATAATTCAATTGACTTTTGAATTCTCATATTTGTAACGAATCTGACAAACGAAACGCCTAATTCCTGCTTGATTATTCGGCTTAAATAGACAGGTGAAACGTGGAGATGGCTTGCGACACGTTCTAATGTTAACGAAGGGTCTGTGTAATTTTCCGTGATAAACTGTTTTGCTCGTCTCACGATTGGCGATATTGCTGCTTCATTTTCCAATTCATCACTCAATAGCTGGTAGACTTCCTGTACAGAACCGACACTTTCCTCAATATGCTTTTTTACAATATTCACAGACATTTGAAGTGCTTGATAAAGATCATGTTCAATTTGGCACCAATTTTGCTCTTGGTAATCATCCCAAATAATCACGACAAAACGCTCTGACTCATCTAAAAACAGAATATGTTGTTTTGCTTCTAAGTGACATGTTATCTCATTTCGGATAGAAGTAAGTATGATTCCTTTCTCTTTTTCATTAAGGAAAGGTTTTTTTGCGCTATATTCCGGACAATGGATCATAACAAGCTGTTTTGGGATTTCCATTGGAAGCTCAAGAAAGCTGAGCTGTCTTTGAACTTCAGCATCTTCTAGTTTTCCCTCACTCCATTCTCTAGCAAACTTCTCACGGAGCAAAGGCATATTTTTTGCAAGCTGGCTTGATGCAATGCTTAATAGTTCATCTTGTTTAACGAATTCTTCTAGCTGTTTTTTCACACCTAGAAGTACTTCCCTCAGCTGAAGTGGATCTGCAGGCTTTAAAATATAATCTGTTACCTGTAATCTTACAGCCTCTTGTGCATATTTAAACTCATCATGTCCTGTAATAATCACTACTTTACAGCTTGGAAGCTTGTTACGAATTTCCTTAATCAAGCTCAAGCCGTTCATAATTGGCATATTTAAATCAACTAATAAAATATCTACCTGATATTTTAGCGAAAGTTCCAAAGCCTCTTCTCCATCTTCCGCCTCAGCGATAACATTCATACTAAGTGAAGACCAATCGACAGAGTCGCGTATTCCTTCACGAATAATCGGTTCGTCGTCTGCTATAAGCACATTCCAAACGGTTTTTTTCATCGGCAAATCCTCCTCTCTACACAATTATTTCGGTCGTTCCTTTTCTATCGGTAAAACAATTGTAACAGTTGTTCCATTCGCAATTTCGCTATCTATTGAAATCCCATAAGCTTCACCATACGTTAGCTTCAAACGCGATTGAACATTCATCATTCCATAGCCAAAATCCGCTACTGCTCCCTGTTTATTTTGTATGTCGACGTTGTTCAACTTTTGTCTTAGCAATTGAAGGCGATCACTTTCAATACCTTTCCCATCATCCTTCACGGTAATGACGAATGTATCGTTCGAGACTTGCGCTTCAATATGAATATGTCCTGGCCCTTTTCTTTCTTTAATCCCATGATAAATAGCATTTTCAACAATCGGTTGAAGTATGAGCTTCACAATCATGAAATCATTTGTTCTCGGGTCTATCTCGAGCGTATAATTTAATTTGTCACGATATCTTGCTTTTTGGATTTTTAAATAGCTTTTAATATGCTCAATTTCCTCTGAAAATAAGATAATGTCATTTCCTTTATTCAAGCCAATGCGAAACAGCTTAGATAATGAGGCAACTACTTCTGCAACATCTACTGCCCCTTGCTTTCTAGCCATCCAGCTAATCGTATCCAACGTATTATACAGAAAATGAGGCTTTATATGGGCTTGGAGACTGCGGAGCTCCGCCTCTCGTTTTTGCCGCTCTTGACGTTCCGTTAGCTTTAGTAGCTCATTTATCTTTATAATCATCAGATTAAAGCTTCGTCCAAGCATCCCAATTTCATCATCTCTGTCCCCTTTATAGCGAATATCAAGATTACCTGATTCAACTTTTTTCATAAAAGACATCAATTGGACGATTGGCTGAGACATCGAATTTGAAAGATAATAGGATGCTGTCACACCGAATAACACGACTAAAAACACAAAGCAAATGACGAATAAATGAATCGTTCTTACCTCAACAACCGATTCATTTGATGAAAAAATTCCAACGGTTGTCCAATTTGTAAACGGTTGCTTTTGATAGATAAATTGCAGCTTATCCCCATCTATCTCTTCGGAAAAAAATCCTGAGTCCTCAACATTTAGTAAACGCTTTGGAACCTCGTTAATTAACGGATTTGCCGGTGCATAAATTTGTTCTCCTTCTTCATCAATCACCATAAGATAGCCAGATTTTCCTAATTTCACGTTTTTTGTAGCCTCTGCAATGACGCGTAATTTTAAATCGATCAAAACAACTCCTAATACCTTTTGAGTTTCCGGCTCGATAATCGCTCGGACAACAGTAACAACCTCGCTGTTTTTATAATTTACATGACTCGCAAGGCTTCGCTCTTTTGGATGACCGATAATTTTAACGATCCCTTCATTTGCTACCGCTTCCTTATACCAAGATTCTTTCGTAAGATCCTTATTTCCCCTCGTGTATAAATCATTACTAATATACTCTCCCTGACTGTTAACGACTAAAATGCTTGCAACTTCTGGGTAAAGTGTCGATAACCCTTGCATAAATTGCCTTATCGAATAATCCTCATCCTCAGTAAAAGCACTATTTTGCTCAGTAAGAAATTCTTTTATTTCCGGGTCCATTGATAAAAGATAGCTTATATTTTGCATATTGCTAGCATATGATTCAAGCTTCTTATTTACTTGATCAATTAATTGTAACGTATGCTCGGTTTCTTGCTTATCAATGATTCGCTCAACCGTATATCCTGTTAAGCTGCCTAAACCAATTGAAGGAAGGATACTAATAATGAGCAATAGGGCGATGATTTTATGTCTGATCGGAAAATTATTTAGTTTGAATGCTCTATGGATCATGAATGTTCAACTCTCGATCGTTTTATTTCACTCTGCATAAAAGTCTTCCACATTTTCTTTTGTTACAATTGAAATCCCTGTATCTACATACTTAGGTAAAATCGATGTTTCATTGCTTATATTGTTTAATGCCTTTTCTTGATTATATTGATAAAGAAACTGTAATGACCAATAGCCCATATTCCATGTTCCTTGAGCGAGTGATGCAGAAATATCCCCCTCATGAATTTTATCAAGCGTTTGCTTATCCGTATCAAAGCTAATAATCTTTATGTCATTTCCTTTGTTAGTCGATTTTTTTGCATTAGCAATGCCTACCCCACCATTTGCCTCTGTTGTAAAAATACCTTTTATATCAGGATAATCCTTGATTATTTCCGATGCGGCCTTTTCCGATTGAAGCTGATCGCCTTTACCATCTTTAATCGCCACTACCTCCATATTTGGATATTGCTTTTCAATTGTTTCGACGAAACCATCTGTTCTTTCCTTATGATTTAGCTGATTTGGCAAGGTTATGACCCCAACCTTTCCTTTCCTACCTAGTAATTCAGCCATTTTATGTGCACCGGTTTCACCAGCCGAGAAATTATTTGTACCTAAAAAGGAAAAAGCCTTACTCCTTGGAGCATCTGAATCGAATAAAACAACAGGAATCCCTGCTTCAACAGCTTTGTTAATTGTTGTATTTAATTCATGAGGATTTATTGCAGAAATCGCAATACCTGCTGGCTTTTTAGCAATTACCTGTTCAAGGACAGTAATTTGCTCATGTGAGTCATACTGTGTTGCCCCGCGATATTCCGTCGATACATCTAATTCATTTGCTGCATCCTCAAATCCTTTTATCGCATTTTTCCAATAATCAATCCCTGCCTGAAACGTAACCATCACATATTCCCTTCCGTTATCATTCAATTCAGTCTGCTCTGGACGGAAAAGACTTGTTAGAGGTTGCTTTAAGTGATAGGCATAAACATAAAGAAAAAATAGGAAAAATAAAAGTGCATATACGATTAAAAGCTTTTTCACTTGTCGACACCTCTATTACTACCTTTTTAGTTTTCATTATACACATGTATAGTTACTCGTTCATTCCCTTATTGTAGCAATAAGAGATTTGTAAGGGAATAACCTAAAAACCCTTTCCTATTAAGGAAAGGGTTATTTAAGTTATTTTCCTAAACGAATTACATTCCATGATAATGCTGATAGACTCGCTTCAAGTTGACCATTGTCTACTTTAGATTTGCCATTGCTATGTGGAACAACGTTGGAACGATTCTGCTTGTTTGTCGCTTTAACATCATCATGCTCAAGAACGATATGCTCGAGAATTTTATAGCCTTCAAAACTTCGAATATCACAGTCAAGCAATAAGTTCTCTGTTTGATGACGATTGACAGCAAATATCGTTAATACCTCATTATCTTCATCATGAACAGATACCGCATCTAAATAAGGAATATCTGTAAAATCCTTACTATCGTATTTTGGTGCCGAAATAATTGAATGCAACGCTGTTCCTCTACCAAAAACGGATGCATGCATGTATGGATAGAAAATCGGCTGCTTCCATGCCTCTCCACCCTTTTCCGTCATAATCGGTGCAATAACATTGACTAGCTGTGCAAGACAGGCAATTTTGACACGATCTGCACGCTTCAGCATCGAAATCAACATACTTCCGACTAAGAGAGCATCCTCAAATGTATAGATATCCTCTAGCTGAGGAGGAGCAATCGACCATGGTTCTATTTTTTTATCCGCTTCATTTGAATGGTACCAAACATTCCACTCATCAAATGAAAGATTAATGGTTTTTTTACTACCTTTTTTAGCCTTGATATAATCTGCCGTACAAATGACCGAATAAATAAATTGGTCCATATCTAATGATTGTGCCAAGTAATTTCCTAAATCATTATCCCGATTTCCATAGTATGTATGCAAGGAAATATAATCAACATGATCATACGTATGCTCTAACACTGTTGCTTCCCATTCCGCAAACGTCGGCATTTTACGATTTGAGCTTCCACAGGCGACAAGCTCGATTGATGGATCAACCCATTTCATAGCCTTTGCTGTCTCTGCTGCGATTCTTCCATATTCATTTGCTGTTTTATGACCAATTTGCCACGGACCATCCATTTCATTGCCTAAGCACCATGTTTTTATTTTATGTGGTTCCTTATAGCCGTGAGAAATTCGTAAATCACTCCAATAGGAGCCAGAAGGATGGTTGCAATACTCAACGAAGTTACGAGCTTCATTAATACCCCTTGTTCCTAAATTAACCGCCATATTTACTTCTGCGTTTACCTTCTTCGCCCAATCAATGAATTCATTTGTTCCAATTTGATTCGTTTCCGTTGTACGCCACGCTAAATCTAAGCGTCGAGGTCGTTCAGATACAGGACCTACACCATCCTCCCAATTGTAACCGGATACAAAATTTCCTCCAGGATATCTTACTAATGGAACTCTAAGCTGCTTTACTAGCTCAATCACATCGGTACGGAAGCCTTGCTCATCTGCTGACGGATGATCTGGCTCATAAATTCCCTCATAGACAGCTCTTCCTAAATGCTCAATAAATGACCCGTAAATTCTTTCATCTATTTGTCCAATTTTATATTCCTTATCGACCGTCATTTTTGCTTTAACTGTCATGATTCATCTTCCTTTCACTATTTTTATTTGATTTTTAAGATTTCGCTATGATCGCCTTATTTACCTTCTTTTCAATCTTTAAAAATGATCGATCTGTTAACCAGATTTGAATCATAGATAGGATGCTGCCAAGGAAAAATAAGGCGGTACTTGGATAAGAAAACATTAAATAAAAAAATGCTGATTGACTAATAATGATCGCAATTGAAAAGTGAATATTTAATAAGCCCGTTATGAAGGCGTTTTTAATACAAGTGAGCACAGAACCTTGATAACGTATAAACAAAGGAAAAGCATGTGATGCTGTTACGAGATAAAAAAACAGAAACAGATAAAATGCTGAAATAGAGACAATCGAGAACTTCCCAATATTTGCTGCTAATATAAGATAATCGACATATAAAATTGCACCAACACTCACTAGAATCCAGCCGATCAGGTTAGAATGTAGAAGGACTGTTTTATATGTGACATGGAATGTTTTGAAAATAGAAAAATCCTCTTCTCCATTTAACCACTTCCTACAAACAGTCATCATCGCAACAGTTGCTGGAAAAAAACCAATAATGACTATTCCAAGTAAACTAAACATCAGCCATAACCCATTTAAATATGCTAATCTAGTAATCCATGTTAGCAATGTATTCATTCTACTCATTAATGTATTTCCTTCCATATGGCAAACCTCCTTGCGATTGAATTATTGTTGTAGGAAGTGTAAACTTACCCTTTTACACCACCAACTGCTAAACCAGAAATAAAATAGCGTTGGAAAAATAAAAACAGAATAATAACAGGTAATACAGTCATAACGGAACCGGCGATTAATACATCATAGTTATTTCCATATGGTGTTAATAATGTTGATAATCCGATCGGTAATGTAAACATCGTATTAGAGCGTAGAACAACTAACGGCCATAAGAAATTATTCCAACTCCCCAAGCCTTGTAAAATTGCCATTGCAGCGAATGATGGTAACATTAATGGTGCCATTACTCTTAAGTAAATCCCGTATTCCGAGCAACCATCAATTCTTGCCGATTCCATTAATTCTTTAGGTAAACCGATAGCATATTGTCTAAAAAAGAAAATGGCAACGGGTGCAACAATCATTGGTAAAATAACAGCCAAATAATTATCGATCATACCTAATGTCGTCATTAACTGATAAAGTGGCAGCATTAAAATTTCAAACGGGACCATTAAGATTAATAGCACTAGGATAAAAATCAATTGTTGACCTTTAAATTTGTAAACAGCAAGAGCGTACCCAACCATTGAAGAAAAAAATAGAGATAGGACAATCGTTAAACCCGATATAAGCAAACTATTAAAATACCAGGTCCAATAATTACCACCATTTTGAAACATATTCACATAATTTTTCATGCTTAGCTCATTCCAAGGTATTGATAAGGTAATCCCATTTCGAATTAACTCCGCTGATGGCCTCAATGAAGAGATAAATAAGCTAACAAGTGGGGAGATAGCAAGTAATGCGATTACACCAACAAAGATTACTAGAATCCAAGAAATGATTTTTTCCTTTTTTGTCATATACTTATCCCTCCTTTTTCAATGCGCCAAAAAATTTCAGCTGAAGAACGCTAATTACAAAAATAATGACCATTAAAACTACGCCAATTGCTGAGCCGAACCCCATATTATTCATTTGAAAGCCTTGCTGATAAATATAGCCAACAACTGTCAGACCAATGTTTCCTGGTGAGCCATTTTCCCAAAAAACAAAGCTTTCTTCATACATTCTGAACCCACCAATGACCGTTATCGTTGCAACATAAAGTGTGACAGGTTTTAATAATGGCAATGTAATATGGTAAAACTTTTGTAATACGCCTGCCCCATCGATTTCTGCCGCCTCATACAATTCTTTCGGAATATTCGTCAATCCTGCCATAAAGTAGATGATATTTACACCTACCCAGCGCCAGGATGCCAATAGCACCATTAAAAACATTCCAGTACCAGCATGATATTTCCATTCAACAGGTCCAACCCCAAAAAATCCAAGGATTGAGTTCGCTAATCCTTCTTCAGACTCACCAAACATGAGTCGAAAAATAACACCAGCAACGATAACGGATGTTAACGATGGTATAAAAAGCGAGGCTCGAAAAACACTTGCAAACTTCATCAACTTCGAGTTTAAAATTGTTGCCAAAATCATCGGAACCGCAACTAAAATAACCGTTGTCAAAATGACATAAATGGTTGTATTGTATAACGCTTGATAAAACGTAGAATTTAAAATCTTTGAATAGTTAGCTAAACCGATAAATGCCACCTGTCCAGGTAGTATACTTTGAAAACTCATTAAGATCCCTTTTACTAAAGGATAGAAAAAAAGCCCTAAAAATGAGATGACGAATGGTGCAACAAACACATAAGGTGCCATTTTTTGAGAAAATAGAAAATTTGTTTTCCGAACAGGCTTTACCATCTTATTTTCGGTAGAAGAAATTGGTTCCATGGGTTCAACCCCTTTTATTTCATATCAATTTTTTCGGCAAAAGGATCCCAAGTGATATAACATTCCCGAGATCCCTCACAAACAATACGCAAAGAGTTTTCTTTTAGTCTTTCAAAAGGATTATAAATAACTTTAATTATTCCTTATCTCATCTGCAGCTTGTTTCAGTGCCTCTTCCGGTGTTTGTGACTTTTGCCTGATGACATTTGTAAATACGTTTGTACTTAGTTGTTGCTGAACGAGCGGTGTTTTCTCAGTAATATTCACAGCATTAATTTCATCCTTAATTTCAAGTAACACATCAAAAATATTTGTCCCAAAGTATTGATAAAATTTATTATCTTCTTTCATTTCTTCACTTTCCCAAACATCCCAACGAGGTGGATCAAATCCAAGCACCTTCCAAAGGGCGATATTCCCTTCCTCAGATAGCTTTGTATACGCTAAAAACTCTTTTGCTAATTCAGCGTGCTCTGATTGATTGGTGACAACAGTTCCAGTACCACCCATTCCTGCAGAGCGATTTCCTCCCTCTTCCCATGCTGGTAGTGGGCGAATCGCAATTTTCCCTTTTAAATCCTGCATATAATCTGTAAAACGCCCCATATACCACATCGGCATCGCAACCGAAGCTGCTCCACCTTCATTCATATATTTGTAATATTCCTCCATATGGTTTTCACCACCAGGAGTCATCTCAGCAATCTTATGAGTATGAACCATATCGTATAGGAATTGAACAGTTTTAATATTTGTTTCATTATCAAGAATGACTTCCCCGTTTTCATCAAAGAAATCTGACCCTTGTTGAGAAACCATTGACCAAAATGACATAAACCCTCCTGTTTCAACGGTTGTCATCATAGCATCAGTATTTTCTACGACCTTTTTCCCTGCTTCAACATAATCATCCCATGTTTTAATCGAATCAATGTCTACACCAGCTGCCTCCATAATTTCGGTGTTATAATACATAACTGTTGCTCCAACATGTGTTGGAATACCATAATATTTTCCATCCTTCGCATAAATATCAAATCGCGATTCAACAAATTTATCCTTAACTGGCTCCACATATTCATTCATCGGCTCCAATTGTGGTTCACCTTGTAAATAGTTTGGAAAGCGGGAAATTTCTATATCAGCAATATCAGGTGCACCTTTACCAGACTGTAAAGCGAGTAATAAATTATTATGCATATTATCGTAAGGATACGTTTCAGCTACCAGCTTAATCTTCCTATCTGGGAATTCCTTATTCCAGCGTTCGACTGAATCTTTAAAGAGATCAGTGTGTAGCTCAACAAATGTCCAAAACTTTAATTCTGTTGCATCCTTATCATCACCTATAACTTCCGTTGATGTTGCCTCCTCTCCAGTTGTCTCCCCTTTGTTACATGCAATTAATAAGATAGCCATGAATCCTAAAAGAATAAAAAACAGACTTTTTTTCCTCATCCTAGCTCCCCCTTAATCTCGTTATTAAGCGCTTACAAATAATGTTCGTTTGATATGTGTCAAGTGCTTATCACCTCCTTCAAGGTCAAAGGAAAACTCGCCAAATGAAGTCTACGTGTACGTACACGAAAACATACATAAAATTATCGATAACCAACTGTTAAATTAAAAATATGTACTAATAGAACTGGAGTTTATTGTATGTGTAGAAGAAGTTTAGTAGGCAAGATATGAATATTTGTACTATTTCGTGTACGTACACGTTTTTAAATAAGAAAAGGGAAATAATCAAATCTTTAGGAATCAATAGTTAAATAGATTCACCTTTAATAATCTCATAATCAAGTAATGGTGTTGGTAAAAAGTCTCCACTGTCTATCTTGTTAATCAGGCTCTCTACCGCTTTGCAGCCGATTTCAACGATTGGATATTTGACCGTTGTAAGCCTTGGTGTAACATATTTCAGCATATCAATATCATCAAAGCCCATTACACCAACATCTCGCGGGATCTCATACCCTTTTTCCTTTAAAAAATTCATCACTTCAAGAGCATACAAATCACATGAGCATACAATCGCTGTTTTTCTATCCTCATTAAAAGAATATGTATGTAATACATCAATA
>NZ_CADEPK010000139.1 GCF_902829255.1 Metabacillus niabensis
ATCTATTAATAAATATTTTAAATAAAAAAAGACTGTATGCAAACTCGATTTTATCGAGTTTGTCTACAGTCTGAAACGAAGAGATATTAAAAATCTCTTCGTTTTTTTATGCTGTTTTTCAAATTGAATTTATTCCCTTCAATCAGGTCTAAAAGATGAGCTGTATAAATAAAAATAATAAACGTCATGATCGTTTTGAACATGCACCTTTTTTCTTTTTTAGGCACATATTTTCATACACTAGCATAGAATGAACTATACGGTTTCATTTATCCCGATCTTAATGGGTAGTAAAAGCCTCAGGACAGAATGATATAGAAAAGGAACAACTAAACTGGCAATAACAGTCCTGTTGATAACCAATAATGATTATATTTTAAGCTAAAAAAATACACTTTTTATTGGTTAAACGTGTAATATTTTCAGTTAATTCTTGAGCACAAATGTTACTAGCCTAGCATAGGATTAAATGAAGATACATTGAGGAGGGTATGCTAGTATGTCTGAATACAGAGAAATAATAACAAAAGCGGTAGTAGCGAAGGGCCGAAAATTTACCCAATGTACGCATACGATATCACCGTCACAAAGACCAGCGAGCATTTTAGGAGGATGGATTATTAACCATACGTATGATGCTCAAAAAAAAGGTAAAACAGTTGAAGTAGAAGGTACTTATGATATTAACGTTTGGTATTCTTACAATGAAAACACAAAAACAGAAGTTGTAACTGAGCGTGTAGATTATGTAGATGTCATCAAGCTAAGATATAAAGATGATAATTTTATTGATGATGAGCATGAAGTAATTTGTAAAGCATTGCAGCAGCCAAATTGCTTAGAGGTAACTATTTCTCCTAATGGAAATAAAATCATTGTTCAAGCTGAACGTGAGCATCTTGCAGAAGTCATTGGCGAAACAAAAGTATGCGTACGTGTCAATCCTGACGGCTGTGATGAAGATGAAGATTGGGAAGAAGAATTAGATGATGAATTTGAAGATTTAAACCCTGAATTTTTAGTTGGCGATGTTGAAGAATAACTAGGAGAGAAGAGCTCTCCTAGTTTTCTTTTATTATAT
>NZ_CADEPK010000140.1 GCF_902829255.1 Metabacillus niabensis
ACATGGAGAAGAGCTATCAGTTGCTGAAAATATTACTTTGTATTTTAAAGCTTCCTCAAGTTGTCTAAGATGCTCTCCATTCTCTCCTTGAACGAGTGAGATTACATCTGAAGTTGCTTCAATCCACATCGCTTCTTCATCCATAAACTGATACTCCCATAGCTCTCTTTCTAATCTATATGCAACCGATTCAACTGAGAGAATTCTTCCCGTCCCCTTACAAATTGGACATTCAGAAGTAAGCATTGCTTCTAAAGGTTTTCGAGTCTTTTTTCTTGTAATTTGCAAAATATTTAATTCTGTAAACCCTAAAATTTTATGCTGGACACGATCCGATTTCATTTCCTCTATTATTGTCTTAAGAACCATTTCCTGATCTGCTTTATGTTTCATATCAATGAAATCAATTAAAATAATTCCACTTAGGTTTCTCAGACGTATTTGCCTAGCTATTTCCTTTGCAGCAAATTGATTTGTTTTTAATACAGTGTCGCGCATTGATATTTTCCCAGAGAATTTTCCTGTATTAACATCGATAATTGACATTGCTTCGGTTTGCTCAATAACGATGTATGCTCCATTTTTCAGCCAGACTACCTGCTTTAATAGCTTTTCAATTTCCTGTTCTATTTTATATGTAGTAAAAATTCCTTCTTTTTGTTCATGATATGAGATTGTGTAATTTGGATATTGTTCTTTAAGCTTTTGTGTTTGTTCAAAATTGTCACAGATAATATAATCTTTAGCTGAAATACCTAAATCATGAATGATTCGATCAATAAAAGAATTTGCTCGATAAATACATGTCGGTTTTTTACTTCTTACTTTAAGTAATTGTTCATATTGACTTTTTAAAGACTGATATTCTGCTTTTAATGTTTCAACGGATTGCTCTTTACTTGCAGTTCGAAATAGTAGCCCTTCATTATCCGCTTTAATAACTTCTGCTATCCCAAGCAATCTTTTTCTCTCTTCTTCACCTGCTACTTTTTTTGAAACTGCCATATAATTACTATAAGGCATATAAACAAGGAAATTACCAGAAAACTCAATATTCGTTGTTAATTTTGGTCCTTTATGATCATCCCCCTCTTTTACAACTTGGACGATAAGCTGCTCTCCCTCTCTTATATAGTGGGAAATGGAGGATTTCGCTGATGGACTCGTTTTCTGGTGTTGAAATTGAACCAAATCATTGCGGTGGAGATATCCGTTTTGTCCAGTACCTAAGTCGATAAATGCCGCTTGCATTCCTGGTAATACCTTCGTTACACGTCCGATATATATATTTCCAATCATTTCATCTTCATAGGATAAGGTTTGATGGATTTCTTTCACTTGATTATTTTCTAATAGTGCACATCGTACTTGATCTGTTATATCATTTATAATTAGTTGCCTCACCTTTATCCCCTCTTTCTCCTGAATCAAAGCCTGCTACTCATTTATTGCAAAAATTCTTATATAACTATAACAAAAAAACGTAATTGACGTAAAATAAGAGACGAAGATCCAATGATAAAGGAGAAACATATTTAATATACATAATGCAAGTCACCAACTCTTGAATCAATTAATTTATTAGCAAAATATGCATGTAGCAATTCATTTTCATCCATTTCGGCAATCTTTCTTCCGTTTTTTTCAACCACAATTAAATGCTTACAGCCTCTTTGAAACTGAAGTAGTACATGATATATCAAATCAGACTCATCCACAACAATCGGTTTTAGCTGATGAATCGTATTTTGTTTCCCATAATACCGTTCCATTAAAAAACGTAAACATCCATACATTCGATTTTTATATTCATCATATAGACTATATAGGAGAAATATTATAATTATCCACATATTAATATGTGTAGGTGAAATAATTAACGTAAATACTAGGTAAACGGTTAAGAAAAAGCTAGATGTCAATAGCATATACATATGTGCCTTTTTGTAAGCCCATAAATGAGAAAACACGATAAATAGCAGTTTTCCTCCATCCAATGGCCAAATCGGTAGCAAATTAAATAAAAGAATAGAAAGATTATAAAAAGTAAACATTTGATAATCCGCGATATTTAAAAAATTCATCTGATATAAAACATAAGCAACACCCTGTAGCCAAACATGCTGGCTAGGGCCTGCAAGTACTACAATTAGCTCCTGCTTTAATGAGCGGTTTCCATGCTCATCCAGTTCTGCAACTCCTCCAAAAGGCAAGAGCATGATTGATTTAATACGCCAAGAAAAAAAATGAGCACTTATTGCATGGCCCATTTCATGGATAAAAACGATCAACATTAACATCATTAACGGTTTAAAGCTAGCAGTGATGACACTTATACCAATCATGACCCATAGCAATGGATGGATGTGGACTTTTTGTAAAAGTGTAAGATACTTAGTCAAATGGTATCACCTGATTCGGGTCGATAAAATCATCACCCTTTTTAATTGCGAAATAATACGTACCTTTTTGATTCTCATTTAATTTGATGTCACCTAATTCCGTTCCTTTTTTAACAAATGTGTAAAGGGCAACATTCATTTTGTTTAAATTCCCATACCAAGACTCAGAACCATCACCATGCTGAACAACCATCGTTAATCCAGTATCAGGCATTTCTTCAGCCTTAATTATCACCCCTTCATCTAGTGCCTTTACTGTAGGCATATCAGTTTCTACCATTATTCCTTGACCATTTTCTTTAAATGTTTCGAGAACCTTACCTGTTGCAGGCATAGCTAATTGAGCTGTTTCCGAATCTTTGTCGCTTGTCTTATCTTCCTGATTTGTTTCAAATAACGCTAAAGGTTCTCCGAATTGTTCACGGTACCATGAAGAAACTGCGGCAAATTGAAATTCTTCCTCCATTGCATAAGAAATTGTTGATTTCACCTGATCGAAGGCAGGATTACTGTTCTTGAAAATAATAGCAACAAGCAGAACGATAACTGCAGAAAATAATAGTTTAAACATAAAAACTTCTATCCGAAACAAAGGATGTCCATTTTTACTATTAGTTGGACCATCTTCATATACAGGCGGAGTATACCCTCCATATCTCTCTTCATCTGTTACATATAATGAAGTCCTCTTAAATGATTCATTTGTTCCTGATGGTAATAAACCTTTTTCCCGTTTTCTTTTTGCAATTCGTTTTCTTACTTCATCCGCTCGATGACTCATCCCCATCAATCCTTTTAGTCAGTTTGTACAATTTTATGCCTTGTCCTTGGGTGATATGAATCAATTTTATGACTTACTCATCTTTCTTTTCCTCGTTTTATATTTCTCCCTTCTAAATAACTTGCATAAATAGAAAAGCTAGTGTTTGAAAAAATTGTTTATATGAAACAATTATTTTCAAACACTAGCTTTATTGAAATAAGGTAATCTTGTAAAACAGCTATTACACACGAACACCGAAAAATTTCTTCAATTTCGTTAGAACACCTTTATTTTGTTCTTCTAACGATTGCAGAGGTACAGATTCCCCTAGAATACGACGAGCGATATTGCGATATGCGATAGCAGCACGATTAGTAGGATCCATTGCAATTGGTTCACCACTGTTTGATGCTTTAATGACATCATCATCATCCGCAACTATACCAATTAAATCTATAGAAAGATGAGTAACAATTTCATCTACATCAAGCATGTCTCCATTTTTCACAAGATGATTACGAATCCGATTTACTACTAATTTTGGTGGCTCAATATTTTCCTTTTCAAGCAAGCCAATAATTCGATCAGCGTCGCGGACTGCTGAAATTTCTGGAGTTGTTACAACAATTGCTTTATCAGCACCTGCTACTGCGTTTTTATAGCCTTGCTCAATTCCAGCTGGGCAATCGATTACAATGTAATCATAATCCTGCTTTAATTCTTCTATTATTTTTTTAATTTGCTCAGGCTTCACTGCTGTTTTATCACTTGTTTGTGCAGCTGGTAATAAATATAGTAAATCTTCAAAACGCTTGTCCTTCACAAGCGCCTGATGCATTTTGCAACGCCCATTTACCACATCAACTAAGTCGTATATTATTCGGTTCTCTAACCCCATTACAACATCTAGGTTTCGAAGACCGATGTCTGTGTCAACTAAGCAAACACGTTTGCCCAATATAGCTAAAGCTGTCCCTAAATTTGCAGATGTTGTTGTTTTACCAACTCCACCTTTACCTGAGGTAATGACAATTGCTTCACCCATAATTAGATTCCTCCTTCAAACCTTGTTAAATTAGGTCGTAAATGAGTAAGTTGCTGTAATCGCTCTATGATCATTTCACCATCTGTATTGATATACGCACATTCCATTTCATTTCCCTCTTTCAAGGTATGATCTGGAGCACGATTAATAATCTGGCTTATACGAAGTTGTGCAGGCTTCATAGACGATGCTGCAATTATTGCATCCTGATTCCCGTCAACACCAGCATGAGCAATTCCTCTTAACGCACCTAGAACAAAAATATTACCGGCTGCTATAACAGTTCCACCTGGATTAACATCGCCAATTAGAAGCAAATCTCCAGTTACCTTTAATACTTGGCCGGATCGAATAATTTTCGCTACCGTCGTAACCTCTGATTCCTGCTTAAGCTTTAAAGCTTCATCCTTTGTCATAACATTGCTATCAATTGACTCAACAATGAGATTTCTTTTTTGTTTGATGACTTTTTCTAGCTTCTCTCGTTGATTCTCATTTACTAATCGATTACCAACCTTTACTTTCACACCAATAACAGGACCTGACCCGTGAACATATTGTTTTAAAGATAGCATTTCTTCGAGTTCAAGGAGTAATTGGTCAAAAGAGCACGAATCATCGAGATGTAACGTTAAGCCATCTTTTGTGCCTTTAATCGTAACATATTGTTGTTTTTGAACCTTCATGACGTTCACCTCAACGATTTTACTATTCGACAGAAATGCTTAAATCCCTTTTTAATCATTTTTGCTCTGTAAAACTCAAAGGTCGATTTTCCGTTTAATCGCTCTCTTTCCGCATATCGCCCGCGGTCCTTTAGCACGAAAGATACATGAGTCTCTTCATGATATCCTTCACCTGCAGAAATCGCACGTTTCCACTTCAATCAACATTATGAGGAAAATTAATCATAAACTTTAAGCCTAAATCTATCTTTTTGCTTTTAAAGACAGGTATGATTATTCATTAATCCTCAGATTCTTCAATTTTAATTTTCGTTAAAAATCTACTAATCGGATAAATAAAAATAATCGCAACGACAGCATTTAATGCAAGAGTTGGCAATAAACGTAATGTTGTAAAATTATACATTGACATGTCCGTTGCTCCGATTAAATAATTAACTCCATACACATAATATTCAAGTAAGGCTACCGATAAAATGGTTAGGAATAGGACAATGAATATATTTTTGTGTAAAACCTTCATTACTTTTGATATCAAATACGCAATTAAAGCATATGTAATAAGATAGATACCAATTACTTCTATATATACAATATCATGTAATAAACCAAACACAAGCCCCAAAAGCATTCCTTGTGTTCTTGTTAAATATACGGTAACAAAAATGATTACGATGAGAACAAAGCGAGGTACAAATAATTGTCCGTCTTGGGCAAATGAGAAATGAACTAAATGTGAGAACATTCCCTCACTAATAAAAACGAAAAAGATAAGAAAAGGAAGAATAAAACGTCTCACGATTCCTCCTCCTCATTCAAGTTCTCAGTAGGATCCTCACCTTGTACTTCACGTTCAGCTACCCAAACTCTATCAATATCGTAGAAATTAGCAGATGGTTTCACATATGCCATTTGTTCTAGCCCATACGAATCCGGCTCAATTTCAGTAATCTCTCCGATAAGTATCCCCTCAGGAAAGACACCACCTTTACCGGAAGTAATGACCTTCTGTCCTACAGAGAGCTTTACTTTGGATTCAATTTTCCTCAGTAATAACGCTCCTTTTTCTTCATCATATCCTTCTATTGTCCCCATTACGTTTTCGGTCGTTTGATTTGTCTCATTGGTTGTTTCATTAGCTTTATTTCCAGTATCATTGTTTGTTTCTTTCTGCTCTAAAGGCTGAACTTCTGCAGAAATTCTATTTTTTAAATCCGTTGCACTTAAAAGTTGCACTGTTGACGTAAATTGTGAGGTTGATTTAACTTTTCCGATAAGACCTTGAGCAGTTACAACTGCCATATTCGGCTTAATGCCATCTTCCTCACCTTTATCAATCGAAATATAATCATACCATCTGTCAGGATTACGACCAATAACTGTTGAATAAATAGGATTATACTTTCTTAAATTTGAAACATTACCAAGTTCGGCAAGTAATTTTTCATTTTCAAGTTTGTACTCCTGTAGATCTGCTTCTAATTGCATGTATTCATCAAGTCTGCTTTTCAATAAAGCATTTTCCTCATATGTATTTTTCAGATCACTTATATTTTCAAAAACACCTGAAATATATGCAGCTGGTTTATGAAAGATAGATTGAAAAACACCGACTGTATCCTGCAAAAATTGCTCTGGCCATGTTAATTTTCGATCGTCCTTAATAGAAAAACCAATCAATGCCACTAAAAAAATTATACTAACTAGCAACAAGATAAGGCGTTTATTTAGGAAAAACTGTGGCATATGAACACCTCTTAACTAATATTTCCAATGCTTGTGCCTTTGCTTATCTCTTAATGATACATGACAAGCAAAGGCAAAAACAATCTTATCTACTATCTCTTGCTTTATTTTTAAATAAATGGATATGCTCTAAAGCCTTACCAGTTCCAATCGCTACACAATCCAACGGTTCCTCTGCAATTAATACAGGCATATTTGTTTCTTCACCAATCACCTTGTCAAGATTTCTTAGTAAAGCACCTCCGCCAGTTAAGACAATCCCGCGATCCATTATATCCGCAGCAAGTTCTGGTGGAGTTTTTTCCAATGTATTTTTAACTGTGTCAACAATTGTATATACTGTATCTTTTAATGCCTCAGCGATCTCTTCAGCCGTAATTTGAATTGTTTTTGGCAAACCTGTTAAAAGGTCACGTCCTCTTATATCCATATTATCGACACCATCTGGAGAACCGGCAGATCCAATTTCCATTTTAATCGCTTCTGAAGTACGATCTCCAATCATTAAGTTATAAGTCTTTCTTATATATGTAACAATTGCCTCATCCATTTCGTCACCAGCAACACGAATTGACTGACTAGTAACAATGCCTCCAAGTGAAATAATTGCTACTTCTGTTGTTCCTCCACCAATATCAACGACCATACTACCTGTAGGTTCCCAAACAGGTAAATTTGCTCCAATTGCTGCAGCAAATGGTTCTTCGATTGTATAAGCATCTCTTGCTCCAGCCTGTCTTGTAGCATCAATTACTGCTCTTTCCTCAACAGCAGTAATTCCTGATGGAACACAAACCATGACATAAGGCTTTCTCGCAAAAACACCTTTAGTTTTTGTCGCTTGCTTAATATAATACTTCATCATCGTTGCAGTTGTTTCATAATCTGCGATAACGCCGTCTTTCATTGGACGTAGTGCTACAACATTTCCTGGGGTACGCCCAATCATATTTTTTGCATCATTTCCAACAGCTACTATTTGTTTA
Source organism: Metabacillus niabensis (assembly GCF_902829255.1). Classification (GTDB taxonomy): domain Bacteria; phylum Bacillota; class Bacilli; order Bacillales; family Bacillaceae; genus Metabacillus; species Metabacillus niabensis. The sequence continues at coordinate 7,629 of NZ_CADEPK010000140.1, forward strand.
GTATCTGTTTGTAAAGCTACAACTGAAGGCTCTCTAACGACAACCCCTTTTCCTTTCACAAATACGAGTGTGTTTGCAGTCCCTAAATCTATTCCAAGGTCTCTTGTACCAATACCGAACATAGGGTGTATCTTCCTTTCTGAAACGAAATATATAGTTTTTTAATAATCATAGGAAAATGGACAGAAAACATTATACATTATTTTGAGGATTTGACTAATTCACGGTCTTACCTGTAGTGAGGTTCGTATTCCTTTGCTGTTTCTTCATCTTTCCTGCTTATTATCTTTGAGTCTTACCAAAACGGAAAAAAAACTCATAAACCTTATTATATCGTAAATACGCAAAAAAAAAAGTGTTACACGTAGCCTTTTTCTTTTAGACTGACATATTTTTGATCTCCTATAATAAGATGGTCCAAAAGTTCTATTCCTAACATTTTACCACATTCGGTTAATCTTTTCGTCACCTCAATATCCTCTCTACTTGGCGTTGGGTCCCCTGAGGGATGATTATGAACACAGATGACCGATGCTGCTGAACGTTTGAACGCTTCCTTAAATACCTCTCGTGGGTGGACGATCGATGCATTTAAGCTACCAATAAACACCGTTTGCTTATGAAGAACTTGATTTTTTGTATTTAAATATAAACATACAAAATGCTCTTGGCTCAAAAAACGCATTTCGTCCATTACATAATTGGCCCCATCTTGTGGAGAACGGATCGTATATCTGTCATCATATGTTAGACGATTGATTCTTCGTCCAAGTTCCATTGCTGCAATAATTTGTGCTGCTTTTGCCTTACCAATTCCTGAAATTGAGGTTATTTCTTCAACAGTTGCATTTGTTAACATCCTTAAGCCTTCGAAATGCTTCAATAATTTTTGTGACAAATTTAAAACAGATTCTTTACTTGTACCAGTACGTAAAATAATTGCCAACAGCTCTTGATTAGAAAGTTTATCAGGACCATCATTAATCAAACGCTCTCGTGGACGCTCATCTTGCGGGAAATCACGGATTTTAAAATTAGAAGTTTCCATTTATCCTCCTTTGTTTCCCTTTCTGCTCAGTTATTGAATATTGCGATTTTCAGTAATACCAACTCTCAATTGACGTAATTGGTATTAGCTACAACATTAAAAGGATGTTTTGTATTAATATCATAAACGTTATATGCCGATTTATTCCAAATTTGAACGATCCGGAACAAAATAATCTTCAGTTGGAGAAAACCCCAACAATTTCCAATTCCCTTTTCAGTCTTGCAATTGGTAATCCTACTACTGCATAATAATCACCACTAATTTTATTTACTAGCAATGACCCGTAGCCTTGAATCCCATAGCCCCCTGCTTTATCCATTGGCTCCCCAGTTGATACATAATCCTCGATTTCTTTATTCGATAATGGATAAAATGTAACAGCCGTTTTCTCAGTAAACGAACGAATCTGACTACCATAAATAATCGATACACCTGTATACACCTCATGGGTTTTACCAGAAAGCTTTTGTAATATTTCTATCGCATGATTTTTATCAACTGGCTTTCCAAGCATTTGACCATCAAAGACAACAAGAGTGTCAGAACCAATGACATAGGCGTTTTGATTGCTTTTAGCAACATATTCAGCCTTTTGCTGTGCTAATAATTTTACCATTTCTTCAGGATGGAGTGTTTCATCTACCTTTTCTTCAACCTCACTTGGTATCACCTTAAACGGGATTTGTAATAATTCTAGAAGCTCTTTTCTACGGGGCGAAGCTGAAGCTAATATGAGGTTTGTGTTCATGTTGTTTCATCCTTTCTTCGTTTCAGATTAGAAGATACGGTTTAATCTTACCAAACGAAATGGTAGAGAACAATTTAATAAAAGTGAATTTTACATTATATGACTTTTAAATAAACGCGCTGTTAAATTTAGCTGTTTATTTCCTCCTACAGTGTTCGCTTTCCGCAGGAGGTTCAGTTTGGAAATCTCTTTGTCGTTAACGCATATGAGGGTACCTTTTTCACACTTCTACAAGTAGACATCTCACTTATTCTTTCCAATAAGCCAAGTGTTAAGAGTGCAACTTTAAATTATAACAAAGTCTAATAAAAAAGAGTAATAAGGGCTAAACCTATCTAACATATCCATAGATAGATTTCCCTTATTACTCCTTCAAGCTCCTCTTTTAATAAAACTAATTGCTTCTAATAGTTTCTGTTGAGCTTGCCACCCTTGTTTATTTTTAATATGTGTAATTGATTGATTCATCGCTTCAATAGCTTTTTTCTCTTCGTCACCGTTAGCCTTTATTCCTTTAATATCAGATTCAATTTTTGTTATTTCGTCATTACCAAAAGATGTTCCAATTGCGGATAAAGCTGATATGGATGCTAACTCTTGAATAGAACTGGCCCATTGCTCTGCCGACTCTGTTGTTTGAATTGGAAGTGTTAGTTGTTTTCCACCCCAAAACTCGATATCAGGCAAGCTTTTTTGTTTATATAGATCAGCAAGTGAGCTTGTTTCACTTTTATCTTTTCCTAATCCTGCATAAACTGTGAAATTTCCATTTGTTTCAAGAACAACTGACGCTAATCCTTCTGATTTAATTGTATTTGCAACTGTATCAGCAGCTTCCTTTTTCGAAAATATCCCACCTTGAACAACATAAATTGACAAACTTGCATTTGATGTCGCCTTTACATCATCAGCCGTCGTTTCCTTAGCATCTTTATCTTCAACAGTTGTATTACTACTGCTATTTGGAACTACTTCATTCACTGTCCCGGCAGTTGGCATATCCTTATTAGACAAGAAGTTCAATGCAATAATCCCAAACAACACACCTAAACTAATTGCAAAGAGCGGGATAATGAACAATCGCTTAACTTGATTATCACTTTTCTTCTTTTTGGATGAAGAATATTGATATGGGATTACCTTCTGGTTAGATAAGACTTTTTTACTTTTTTTAGGAGTGACAACCTTTGGATCTTCTTGAAATACAGATTCATCTTCATCTGGTAGAAGCCAAGGAAACTCCTCTTCCTTTTCTATCGGTTGTTTTGCAGAAGCGATTTCCTTTTCAGCCTCTAGCTTTTCTTCCCAGCTTGAAATAGAAATTTCATCCTCATGTTTTTTAGCTTCAGATAAAGGGCGTTCTTTGCCATTTATTTTCACCTTTATTGGATTAGTTGTTTGCTTGTCCATATGCCTACCACCCTTCATTTGCAAATCACGTGCGATCAATTTGCTTACCATGCTATCAGATTAAAACAAAAAAAGAACAAGACATTTGTCGTCTCGTTCTGAAAAGTTTTCGTCAAATAAATATGTGTTTCGTCATTCTCTACAAAATGACTTTAAAAGAACTAGAGCATTAACGACTAGATATAGAATTAAATAATTCAAATAACCAATCTCGTTTATATATAAAAAAGCATACCAGCACTGCTAATACCTTTTAAAGCTTTTAGATTACTCACTTTTATAGATTATCCTAAAACCCTATTATCCAAATTTCTAATTATTTCACCAACCATTACTCAAAATATATATGTATAAACCGATAAGTGAATCTCCGAAAAAATATGCAATAAGTGTACCCACAACGATTGAGGGCCCGAATGGAACAGGTTCTCTTTTTTTATATTTTCCTAATATTATCCTTCGTACTCCATCTAAAGTTCCGATTAATGTCGAAAGAAAGAATGCTAATAATACAATTTTCAGGCCTAATACAAACCCAAGTAAACCGAAAAGCTTAATGTCTCCTCCACCAATACCACCCTTACTTATATGAGCAATGAAGATCAATAAGGTAAAGATAGCTGCTCCACCAATAACAGAGTCATACCATGGGTCAAGCGGATAAATTATCCGTTCAATAATAAAAACGACAAGAAAAAACAAAAGCACTTGATTTGGGATGAGCATATATGAAACATCAGATACAAAAATTATCATACATAAGGAAATTAAAGTGAGGGTAATTATTAGTTCAAAACTCCAACCAACAATTAAAGGTGATACGAAAAATAGAAGCCCTGTTGAAAGTTCGACAAGTGGGTATAAACGAGATATTTTAAAATGACAGCTTCGGCATTTTCCCCTTTGTAATAGATAAGAAACTATAGGAATTAATTCGATTGCCGTTAATCTATGGTGACATCTCGGACAAGTTGAACGTGGTGTAATTAATGATTGATTTAATGGAATCCTAAGACCAACAACATTAAAAAATGAACCAAGCACTAAACCATAAAGCAGCAATAATAAGTTATTCACAAGCATCAGCAGTTTGATTATTAAATAGAATTTTAGTAGCCTCCGAAACTGCTATTTTTCTACTCAAACTAAATAAACTTATAAGAATCACTAAATAGACATGGAAACAAAATAATTCAATACATGATAAACCACGTTTAATTTGGATAGGTTTCTTCACTTTTTATCATCTCCAATTAAAATGGTATATTTATCCTATTGATTCCAACTATGAATATTATACCATGAACTTTATGCCTAGAAAATTATTATATCTAAAATTCTCCCTTAATTAATGTACCAAAAAATTCATTATAGCCGATTT
>NZ_CADEPK010000141.1 GCF_902829255.1 Metabacillus niabensis
AAATAGTATTTTGATGATAAAATTGAAATAGTTCGTTTTTTGCTTAATCTTATTTTAAGAGCGGGGGACCCAAATTTTTTCTGCGGATAGTTCCGCTATTGGTGAATTCTTTAAAAAGAAGGGGCTCATTGTTTCCCGTAGTCCTAACCTGAAAGCTAACCTCGTAAGCGATTGAGAGGAAACAGTAGGATAGAGAATGGTGAATCGGCATTAGCCGTTTTTTTGTGTGAAATATCGTATCTATTTGTTTCCCTTGCCTGAGACATTCGTTTATATAAAATCAACAAGAAGGTGGGGTAATTAATGAAAAAATTCAAATTAAGTTTAGCAAGTCAAATTTTTATCGGTCTTATATTAGGTATAATCATCGGTGGAATCTTCTATGGAAGTGAAACGGCACAAAGTGTTTTACAGCCATTTGGGGATCTGTTTCTCCGTTTAATTAAAATGATTGTCGTGCCAATTGTCCTTTCTAGTATTATCGTTGCGATTGCAGGTGTTGGTGATTTAAAATCTGTTGGTAAGCTAGGAGCTAAATCACTTACTTATTTTATAGGGATGACATTGATTGCAATAGCTGTCGGACTTATAGCAGCGAATATCTTCCAGCCTGGTGCTGGTCTAAATATGGACAAGCTGGAGCATACTGATATTTCAAACTATGTTGAAACATCAGAAGAGCAAGAAGGAAAAACAATTGCCGAAACACTTCTTCATATTGTTCCGACAAATCCAATTAGTGCAATGGTTGAAGGCGATATGCTTGCGATTATTTTCTTTGCTGTCGTTTTCGGTATTGGAATTGCAGCTATTGGAGATAAAGGAAAACCGGTTTTACGTTTCTTTGAAGGTACGGCAAGTGCAATGTTTTATGTGACAAACTTATTTATGAAATATGCGCCAATTGGTGTGTTTGCATTAATCGGGGTAACGATTTCTAAATATGGTTTTGCATCACTTATTCCATTAGGTAAATTAGCTCTTACCGTTTATGGAACAATGATTTTCTTTGTCATTGTGGTCTTAGGCATAATGGGTAAAATTGTTGGGTTCAGTATCTTTAAATTATTGAAGATGATTAAAGAAGAGTTAATTTTAGCATTTTCAACATCAAGTTCGGAAACGGTACTTCCGAAAATTATGGACAAAATGGAGCAAGCAGGAAGTCCAAAGCATATTGCGACTTTTGTTATTCCAACAGGTTACTCGTTTAATTTAGATGGTTCTGTTTTATATCAAGCAATCGCATCATTATTTATTGCGCAAATGTTTGGCATTGAACTAAGCATTGGCCAACAAATAACCCTAATGCTTGTCTTGATGGTAACCTCTAAAGGTATGGCAGGAGTACCTGGTGTCTCATTCGTTGTTCTATTAGCAACATTTAGCACAATTGGTTTACCTGCTGAAGGGTTAGCGATTATTGCTGGTATTGACCGAATTCTAGATATGGGACGTACTGCGGTGAACGTAGTAGGAAATTCATTAGCAGCGATTGTTGTCGCTAAATGGGAAGGGCAATTTAACCCTCCTCTTGAAAACATGAAAGATGCTTCATAAAATTGTCTCAGCAAGCATGAAAAGCTGTGAAATTAAGAACCTTCAACGTTAATGTTGAAGGTCTTTTTTGTGAGATGATTCTGGGATTACCTTTTCAGTAAAACACTCGTAGTAGGTATGGATGGATATTGGAACAAATAGTAAGATTGAATACCGTATGAATTAAATACAATTCTATTAACTTTTCTTATATTTAATAGAGAACCCATGTATTATAAAAAATCCATCTAGGCATATCCAATATGAGTTGAAATACACGTATACAATGTCGAAAAGTTTCCCAATAATATTGCGATTACAACGTTTTAAAGCTGTAGGAAATTAAAGGAAACTGTTATATAATCGTAAGTAATAACGAATCAAATACTTAAATAACGCAAAAATTACGCAGCTATGAAAGGAATACGATATTTAAAAAGTGTACCTCACTAAATAGATTATTCGATTTTGTAACGTGTCTAGACGAAAAGGCATTAAGGGACGAAAGGCTATTAAATGCATTAATAGAGGCAGACTTGTTAGAACCGTTAAATGATGTGATTATGCGTAAATATGAATGTAATAGAAATGCTAGTTTAGGCGTCCATTAAGGGCGTCATTTTTTTATTATCTTTTTAAGGTATTTTAAAGAAGAAAGTTTATTGAAACTTATTATTGAGAGTTGAAATTTTATAAAGGTAAGTTAAGATTTTTAGAAGAGTTAGAGGATTCTAGGTAGTACGTTTCACAAGAATTTGAATGCTCATGAGGATAAAAACTCCCCCATGGTGCTAAAATAGTTTTGGTTCGCCACCCAAAACATCAACATATGGAGGAATTTCAATGTTAAAAGACACTCATATTTAACATAAACAACATGGAATTGTAAGTATCGCGATAGAACAGACCACCTGTTATCATGGATGGTTTTGACTGGATTAGGAATTTATCTGTGGATAACTATTAACGGTGCAATATTCTCAGGTGAATTAAAAGGTACGGGTATATTCTATCGATAGACTGCGATAAAGCTCAATAAAGGGTTATATTAGGGAATCACTTACAATAAGCACATTTAAAGTCTGACCTGGAATCCATATGGCAGAATCCCGAAACTTGCCTACAAATTTTGTGCCTATGGATTGAGACTAAAAAAATAAAACTATTTCATAGAATCTTAGATTTATTCGCCAGCACGAATGTTCTTAATTGATTTATTTACTAATGTAAAGTTTTTAAACATTCGGACTCCGCCATTTCCAATCGGTGCCTGAGCGACTAAGCCAACCTTGATCGTCTTTTCAACTGGCAAACTGAAAAAACGCATCATATCAAATTTAATTCCATCTAACGAATAATGGAAAGAGAAAGCATTCCCTACCCTTGCTACTTGTAGCCACACTGTTTCTCCCTCAATGTTACAACCATTTGCGTCGTCTGATACATGATTTGTGACAACACTAACGACTGCATGTGTATCAAAATCTGTTTTTTCGAAGCAAGCTTTTGCCCAAATGTTGTCATCTTGCATTACCATAATACATGCCGCATCATACATATCCTTAAATTCATGAGAGACTTGAACGCGCATTACAAAATCTCCGCTTGCTTCAGTATAATAAAACGGAGCATTCAATAGATTTTGTGGCAACACGCCTGAATCTGAAACAACACCATTATTACAAAAAAAATCACTTTTGGCAGGCGCTTCTATAATCAATGTATCTTGACTAAATTCTGCCTTACTTTCATTAATCCACTTAAAACGATCAAATGAGTCTTTATTCATTTTATCTTTCCCTTTCTCATTCTGATTTGAATTGACAAGCTAATCTACAAGTAACAGTGATTTTGTTAGATATTTCCTAAAGTTCAATAAAAAGGGTGAAACCTTATTCCTCATATTATAACTTACAGTATTTTTGTACAAGACATTTTTGTAAAAGAAGGACGGCTCTTATTTCCTTTTTTATAGATTATGATAGTTAGGCAGGAGATCTGTTCCTTTGACTCTTGATGTGACTGGCACCAAGAACTATGTTATTCTTTTCTATAGTGTTCTCCTTATAATTGGGGGCAGGACTACTTATTCTACCTTCCACTTAATGATAAGTTTTTAATAGGTTATCAAACTAAAAATAACAATATATTAATTGATTAGATGCTAGTAATTAGGAGGAATTTATATTATGGAACAACGCGATGCACACTATTATATATCCAAACTTGGACTTGAAGCACATCCTGAGGGTGGATATTATAAAGAAACATTTAAATCAGGGGAGCAGACGACGGACAAGGAGTTATCGGTAAGCTTTGATGGGGTGCGGAAGCTTTATACGAGCATTTACTTTCTCTTAACTTCTAATAACATATCACATTTTCACCGTTTGAAATCAGATGAATTATGGTATTACCATGCCGGAAGTCCATTAACAATTCATATCATTCATGAAAATGGAGAATATGAAGAAATTAAGCTTGGATTAGATTTTGATAACGGAGAGGTACCACAAGCATTAGTTCCGAAAAACTCGATCTTTGGCTCTTCTGTTATGGATAACGATACATTTTCCTTAGTAGGATGCATGGTCTCACCTGGCTTTGAGTTTCAAGACTTTGAACTGTTCACACAAGCTGAGCTTTTATCATCTTATCCCGAGCATAAGGATGTAATTATGAAGTTGGCCTATGAAGTGCTTCCTGAGTAAGAGGTAAGATGAATTTTTCTACAGACTGACAATTTCCCTTTTAGCCATCTTTAACACCAATCTTTCCCACTTAAATCATGCTGTTTTCTGTAAATTTTTGTTGAGTATTTGGTGTTAGGGATGGTCAACTATTACATGATTCACTTCTTCGAAATAGTAGTTCGTATAGGATTTACCCTTTACACAATCTATCCCCATAATAACTAACCATATTAACATTCCCTACAAATATTCCAGCAAACATCACTATCAAATTTTTCGAAATTTCGTCATTTTTTTACAATGAATTAATACTAGGTTAATAGTAAAACGATAAAATGATAGAGGGGAAAAGTTTGTTGTGTATTTCAAGCGGGAAAATAGCAAGAAATTAACAATTTGGAACGGTTTATCTGTATATCCTTACATGAAGTGAATTAGCTTTTAAACACAGATTGATGGATGGACGTATTTTTGTTTTAGAGACGAATTAGTATTTGTTGTAAATGTCCGAATGTTGAAGAATACACCAAGTGGCATGCTTTCAAACAGTACATTACAAAGATTGAATTGTAATCTGGATTAAGAGCCAACATTCAGTTCAGTCCCTCATGGTTATAGCTCTCTAAACAAGTGTTAAATGAAGCTACAATTCAATGAAATTTCATCTTTAGGTCTACTTATGGTATTTTTAAAAACAATCATTACAAAAAATAGAAGTGGATTAAAAAAGCACGAACTTGCTGATTTAGAGATGTCGTATTAAAATTATGCGTTTTAATTGGAATCATCAGCACGAAACACATCGATAACTCCTTGAATTTTAAGGTAACATAATAAACCGTTCCAACAGCAAATTCCCCTAGAAAGTTCCCTGTACTGAAATTACAAGAGTTCTTAAGTGCATACCCCTTTCCTATTAAATGACTATTATCATACAGAAAAGAGGTTTAGTTATATAGAGGGAGCACTTTAGACAGTAATTTCGGTCTTGAAAGGCTGAAACGTTTTTCAAGTAGCAAGAGAAAAAAACAGAACCAATCTAAAAGGAGGAGAAACATGAAACGAAGACATAAGAAGAGTGCAAGTATTGTCATGGTACTTGTCCTACTTTTAAGCTTAGTTTCACCATTTGCTAATTCACATGCAAAGGCTGAAACTAGTGCGGATTTAATTATCTCAGAATATGTTGAAGGTTCTAGTTTTAACAAAGCCATTGAGTTATACAATGGAACGAGCGCAGAAATCGATTTAAGTGAATATACTCTTGAACATTATAATAATAGTGGAAGTGCCACAACCGGAACAACGACAACGGATAAGGTATTACCATTAGTGGGGAAGATTGCTGCTGGTGATACATACGTTATCTCGCGTTCAGATGCGAGTTCCGCTATTGTTGCTGTTGCTGATTATATTGATGAAAGCAAAAATGTCATTAATTTCAACGGTAACGATCAAATCGTTCTTAAGAAAAATGGAACGGTTGTGGATTCAATTGGACAAGTTGGATCAGTGGAAAATTCCCTTGCAGATGTTTCTCTAGTTAGAAATAGTAATATTCTAGCAGGAGATACAATAATTGATGATGCTTTTGATCCTACTAAGGAATGGACGAATTTAGGGAAAGATAACTTTTCAAATTTAGGAACGCACACATTCGGTGAACCTTCTGAAGAGGAACCGACAGAACCGACAGAGCCTGAAGCACCAGCAGAAGCAATGACAGTTGCAGAAGCTCGTGAAGCAGGAGCAGGTAATATTGTAACAATTGAAGGTATCGCTACAACAAAGAATGGACTTTGGGGTTATGATACTTTCTATATGCAGGATGAAACAGCGGGAATGTTCGTTTATAGTAGCCCGAAAGATGTACAACCTGGGGATAAAGTAAAAATTACTGGTAAGTTATTAACTTATAAAAACGAATTAGAAATTCAACCAACGAGTATGGAGATTATTTCCTCTGGTAACAGTCTTCCAGAAGCTCAAGTTATCGCGCCAACAGCAGTTAACGAAGCAACTCAAGGGGAATTACTAAAACTAGAAAATATAACAATTACTAACCTTGAAAGCGATAGCTATGGAACTGCGATTTTCCAAGCAAAGACAGAATCAGGTGAACAGGTACGTGTTATTCATGATAATCGCACAGGTTCTGACTATAATGAACTGATTAAATACTATAAAGAAGGCGACAAAGTTCATTTAACAGGAATCGGCTCGATTGATAATGATGGATATCATTTAAAGACATTTGGTCTTGAAAGCTATGATTTAGTCAACAAACCAGCAGTATATGTAGAACAACCACAAGGCACTGTACCAGCAGGCACAAAAATTGAACTGAAATCTGGTATTGAAGGTGCTGTGATTTATTACACGACAGATGGAACAGAACCAACTACAGAAAGTACAAAATATGTGGAACCAATTGCCTTAAATACTGGAGACACAACGATTAAAGCGATTGCTGTTAATGGTGAGGAAGTAAGCGAAGTATTTAGCTTCACTTATACGATTTTAAATACTGAAGGCGTGAAAATTCGTGATATTCAAGGAAAAGGACATGTTTCAAAATATGACGGTTCTTCAGTAAAGGGTATTACGGGTGTTGTAACATATGTTATTAACGGATCATCTTTTATCATTCAAGATGAAAATGCCGACGATGACAATACAACATCAGAAGCGATTCAAGTGTACAAATCATCTCATGGAGTTTCTGTCGGTGATAAAGTATCAGTTGACGGAACTGTAGAAGAGTATGGTGGCGGTGCAAACCTTTCTAAAACTCAAATTAACGCAAGTTTAATAACAAAGACGGGAACGGCTGAGTTACCAGCGCCACTTGTTGTTGGAAAAGACATCATGCCTCCTAACAAAATCATTGATAATGATGAAATGAAATCATTTGATCCTGCTGAAGATGGGATTGATTTCTGGGAATCTGTAGAATTTATGCGAGTTTCATTCCCGAATGCGAAAGTAGTTGGCCCTCCTTACTCAAATGATGTTCCAATCATTGTTGAGAGCACGACAAACAATGAGCTAAATAATCAAGGCGGTCTAAATATTGCAGCAGATGATTATAACCCGGAAAAAATATTTTTAGACAATGTAGGCAGTAACTTCAAATCAGGTGATACGTTTGATGGTGATGTTGAAGGGGTTATTTCTTACTCAAGCACAGGCTATCAGCTCTTAACAAACAAAGAGACATTACCAAAAGTAATCGAGTCTACAATTCAGCCTGAAGTAACTCATATTGAACCAGCTGAAGATAAATTAACTGTTGCATCATACAATATCGAAAACTTCTCAAACAATAAATCAAATACACCAGATGAGAAGGTAGCGAGAATTGCGAAAACATTTGTAGACAATATGAAATCTCCAGATGTTATTACGTTAGTTGAAGTTCAAGATAATGATGGAGAAACAGATTCAGGTAATACAGATGCTTCAGAAAGCTATCAACGCTTAATTGAAGCGATCAAAGCTGCTGGAGGTCCTGCTTACGAATGGACAGACGTGGCTCCTGTTAATAATGATAATGGTGGAGCACCTGGTGGAAATATTCGTGTAGGATATCTCTATAATCCAGAACGCGTGTCATTAGTTGACGGAACAAAAGGTACTGGTACTCAAGCAAATGCATGGAGTGAAGAGGGAAATTTAACTCTTAACCCAGGTGTGATTGACCCAGCGAAATTCCCTAATACACGTAAACCGATTGCTGCTGAATTTGAGTTCAAAGGTGAGCGAGTAGTTGTTATTGGAACACACTTGAACTCTAAAGGTGGAGATCAATCATTATGGGGATCTAACCAGCCTCCAAAATTAAATTCTGAAGCGGAACGACATGGATTAGCACAAGCAATTAATGATTTTATCGATGAGGGACTTGCAAAAAATCCTGATTTAAACGTTGTCCTTGCTGGCGATATGAATGATTTTGAATTTACAAAAACATTGGACATTCTTAAAGGAAACGAATTAACAAATATGGTGGATAAAGTTCCAGCAAACGATCGTTTCTCATATTTCTTCCAAGGCAACAACCAAGTGCTTGATCATATTCTAGTTTCGAACAACATCGCAGATAGCACAGTAGCAGATATGATTCATATTAATGCAAACTATACAGAAGCACAGGGACAAGCTTCTGATCATGATCCGTTATTGATTCAAGTTGATTTAACGGACAAAGAAACAAACAACTTTGATTTAACAGTTCTACACACAAATGATACACATGCATCCTTAGACAACATGCCGAAGACAGTTACTGCTGTTAAAGAAGAAAGAGCGAAGGATCCAAATGCACTTCTTTTACATGCGGGAGATGTATTTACTGGAACGTTATACTTTAACGAATTCCAAGGTCAAGCAGACTTAGCTTTAATGAACTTAATGGGCTTTGATGCGATGACATTCGGTAATCATGAATTCGATTTAGGTTCTTCAGCTACAGGACATGAGGGATTAGTTGAATTCATCGATGGTGCAAAATTCCCATTTGTAAGTGCGAACGTTGATTTTTCAAAAGATGATAAATTCACTGGAATTTTCAATGATTCAGTTACAGCTGATGCCAAGAACGGTCAAATTTATAACGGAATCATTAAAGAAGTAAATGGTGAAAAGGTCGGTATCTTCGGGTTAACAACAGAAGAAACCGTTGCGATTTCTAGTCCAGGATCTATCGCGTTTGAAAACTATTTAGAAGAAGCGGAAAAAGCTGTTAGGGACTTAGAAGCACAAGGTGTTAACAAAATTATCGCTTTAACACATATCGGTTATGATGATAATGCGGCAATCGATAACGATTTAGTCCTTGCAAAAGAAGTAGAAGGCATCGATATTATCGTTGGTGGTCATAGTCACACAACATTATCAGAACCAACGGTAATAGCTGAAGATGAAACACCAACAGTAATCGTGCAAACAGGAAATGCGAATAGTAACTTAGGTGTGCTAAATGCGGAATTTGACGAAAATGGCGTTATTGTTGCCCACAAAGGTCAATTAATTCCAATCGGTGACCAGGAAGCAGACAAGGAAGCTGCAGCTATTTTAGCGCCATACAAGGAACAAATTGACAAAGTTGCCCAACAAGAAATTGGTGTAACAGCTGAAGTTGCATTAGAAAACCCACGTACAAATGGAGACAATACTCAGCCAAGCGTACGTAAAAATGAAACAATCTTAGGAAACTTAATTACAGATGGAATGCTTGAAAAAGCAAAATCATTCACTGGCGAAAATGTCATTATGGCATTACAAAACGGTGGTGGAATCCGTGCCGCAATTGATGCAGGTCCAATCACGGTTGGTGAAGTCATTACAGTTCTACCATTTGGTAATACATTAGCAACAATGGATGTCACTGGTGCGGAGTTAAAAGAAGCATTTGAAATTAGCTTCGGTAAATACCCAGCAGAAAATGGCGGATTCTTACATGTAGCAGGCGGTAAAGTGGAATTTGATTCAACAAAACCGGCAGGAGAACGTGTCGTATCTGTAAAATATCTTGATGAAAATGGTAACTATGTAGAAGTTGAAGACAATGAAACATATACAATCGCAACAAATGCCTTCACAGCTAAAGGTGGAGATGGGTATGACGTCTTTGCGAAAGCATATGAAGAAGGACGTGTAACAGATTTAGGTTTATCAGATTGGGAAAACTTCAGAGATCATCTAGTAAGCCTAGAAAAGATTCCAACAGAAGTAGAAGGCCGAATCGTTGATGTAAATGATCAACCAGGAGAAAACCCAGGTGAAAACCCAGGTGAAAACCCAGGAGAAAACCCAGGTGAAAATCCAGGCGAAAATCCAGGAGAAAACCCAGGCGAGAATCCAGGAGAAAACCCAGGCGAGAATCCGGGAGAAAATCCAGGCGAGAACCCAGGAGAAAATCCAGGTGAGAACCCAGGAAATAAACCAGGCGAGAACCCAGGAAATAAACCAGGAGAAAACCCAGGAAATAAACCAGGCGAAAACCCAGGAAATAAGCCAGGAGAAAACCCAGGAAATAAACCGGGAGAAAAACCAGGTAATAAGCCAAATGAAAACCCAGGAAATTCAAATAATGCAAAAGAAATTAAAGTGCCTGTAACTAAGAATGGCAACAAGTACACAATTAGTGATGATGCACTTAAAAATCTTGAAGAAGAAGGTATAGTTGTAATTGAAGTTGACAATAAAATAAATGCAACTTTAACTCTTACAAAAGAACAAATTCAAGCTTTAAAAGATGCTAATGCAACAATTGTTGTAACAAATGGAAATGTCGATGTACAAATTCCTGCTTCTATTCTGCCATTAGCAGATAATCTAAATATTAAAATTGAGAAAATGGAAGCGAAAGGTTCTCTAGTTGCATACGACTTTACAATTGAAGCTGACGGCAAGGCGTATCATCAATTCAGTGAGAAAGTTAAACTTACATTCAAGGTTAATCCGAAACAAGTGAAAAACCCTAACAATGTAAAAGTTTACTATTGGAATGAAGCAGAAGGAAAATGGGAACTAATCGGCGGGGAATACAAAAATGGAGAAGTCTCAGCATATACTGATCACTTCAGTACGTATGCAGTATTCGACGGCGAACCAAATTCAACTTCAACTCCATCTCAAGCTGATCATGTACTTCCGAACACAGCAACGAACAACTTTAACATCATTCTTGCAGGTATCGTGTTCGTTCTAGCTGGGGGAGTATTATACTTCGTAAAGCGAAGAAAGACTGCTTCAAATTAATATGAAGTAATGAAAGAAAGGCGTGCTTATTTGATGCACGCCTTTTTCTTCGTCATGATAATAATGAAAATTTGTATATCCAGATGCCTAGAGTATCGTCAATCTCTTTAAATTAAATGATGTCTCTCTTTATATTGTTTGGGAGTAATCCCTTCAAATTTCTTAAAAACCTTCGTAAAGTAACTTTGATCAGTAAATTGAAGTAAGGAACTTATTTCTGATAGAGGGGTATTTGTATAGGCGATAAGGTTTTTTGCTTCTTCTATTTTTATTTTTTGAATGTAGTCACTCACAGAAATGCCTACTTCCTTCTTAAAAAGAACTGACAAATAACTTTGGCTTAATTGAACAATATTTGCTACATCTTCGTGAGTGATTTTTTCAAACCGGTTTGAGTAAATATAATTTTTGCAAATTGTAACCGTTATTGTGTGCTGCTGCTCTTTCACTTCGGAAACCCTTTTTGTAAAAGTAAAGATAGCCTCCATCTGTAAGTTGTCTATCTCCTCAATAGAAGCTAAATCCTCTAGTCGTTGAATATAACTATCACTTAAAGAAAAGGCAATTTCTGAGTGTAGACCACCATCAATGGCAGCTCGAGTAGCAATGGCTATGGCTACGATACCTAAATTCTTTTTTGAACGGACATGGCTTGTTTTTGATAATACCCCGGTTGTTTCTTCCTCTAATTTGGTAAACATCCTTAATTCTTCTATCCGTCCCTCTTTAATAATTGAAAGGAGTTGTTTTTCTAATAAAGGGTCATGATGACTAGCTTCATATGGGTTAGCTTTTTCAGAGATGATATTAGTCGGTTCCATTCCTATTGACTTTTGTTTAAGTAGATTATTCTCATAAGCTACTTCTTTTGGTGAGAGTAAGATATTGTTGATTAAATAATTACTCATGACGCCTAGATGAATTATTTTTTCTTTTGAAATAATAGGAATCATTTTATAGTAATTGAACACTTGTTCTCTATGAGTAAAGACGTGAAAGTCATTAATGATTCCGTTAATTTTCTGTTCGAATAATACATAGGGAAGAGTAGGACCAATGACAACTGTACCGATAAATTCGTTATTTTGTAGAACGCTTATAATAATATAATTCTCAAAAAAATATGTTTTTTTTATAACAGGGAAACTGTATTGCTTATCTGGTTCGAAATTTAATAAAGAAAATAAATTCTGCTTGTCATTATGATATAGAGGATTTAATTTTCGTTGATCAATATACTCAAAAATGATGTTTCCTGATGGAGTGATAAAGAATGTCGATACATCATGTA
>NZ_CADEPK010000142.1 GCF_902829255.1 Metabacillus niabensis
CTATATTTCTAACTCAATCAATTATAGGGATTTATTGACAGTAAAATATTTTTGTTATATAGTATGTCTGTCGATATATCGAGTGTCGATATATTTAAGGAGGAGAGAATAATGAAGCCTTTATCTGAATCCACTTATTTAGTCTTACTTGCTCTCTATCAAGAGCCATTGCACGGCTATGGGATTATTAAAATGATTGACCATATTAGCGGGGGTACTTTCATTATTGCGCCCGGAACTTTATATGGAATTTTAACTAATTTAGTAAAGCAACAATACATAGAAACGTTAAGTGAAGAAAAAGATAGCCGTAAAAAAAAGACATACCTCCTAACAGATATAGGAAAAGATGCCTTACTCAATGAATTTAACAGATATAAAACAATGGTTGACTTTTCAAATCAAATTCTAGCTGAAGGGAAAAAATGATATGTTAACACCAAATTCTATTAAAAAGATCAGTAAAAAGTTCAGTAGCTTTACAGAAGAGGAGCATTGGTTACAACAAATGCTTCTTGAAGGCTGGATACTTAAAACTTATAACTCAGAGGATGATGTTTCTGAATATACTTATCGATTTGAACCTATCCATAATGAGGAGCAAAAAAACCGAATTTATAAAATAGATTTTCGTTCATTTAATAGGAAAAAGGATTATCTTGAGTTTTGTGAAATCTTTGAGGATGCAGGATGGACATCATTATCAAATCATTGGATGTCAAAGCATATTTTTTATACAGATGACCCACAGTCACATGGAATGATATTCTCTGATATCGAATCATATCGTGAACGAGAAAAGCGAAAAATGAAGGATAATTTGCTCTTTATTTGTCTGTCAATCATTGCTTCTGCCATTCTATTTGTTCTTTATATTACGTTTGAAAGAAGCTCCTTTATGGGAGTCTCACTCTTATCATTGGCCTATTGTGGAAAACATGTGATAGATTACTATAAACATCGAAAAATGTATAAAATACTAGAGTAGTCTATTAGAGTTCAAAGAGGCTATCTTAGGTAGGTTTAACTAGATAGCCTCTACTAATATTTTTCTAGTATCATCATTTACAATTAAAAATCTTCTTCCTTCGCTACCCATTTCGTAACTTCAGAAAAGTGCTTACGTTTCCCTGTTAATTTCTTCTCTTCCGGATAGCCTAGATAAATAAAGCCAAGCATTTCCGATTGCTCTGAAAGCTTGAATAGCTCCTTTACTTCTTCAGAATAACAAACATGACCCGTTCGCCAAACAGCTCCAAGGCCTAATGCGTGTGCAGCAAGAAGCATATTTTGTATCGCAGCATTAACAGCAGCGTATTCTTCTTTCAAAATGACCTTTTTATCATCGCTTGGCTCAACTGCTGCTGCAATAATAACTGGTGCTCTTAATGCCTTTTGCGAGATTTTTTCTAATCTGCTTACACTTTCCTCACTTGATGGGTCTTCTAATGTTTTCTCAGTGTATTTAGCAAGAGCTTTACCAAGACTTTTTCTCGCATCACCTGTTAAAACAAAAAATCTCCATGGCTCTGTTCGATGGTGAGCAGGTGCCCAAGTTCCAGCCTCAAGTATTTTCTCAAGTAATTCAGTCGGCACAGGATCCGATTTAACAACACCGACACTTCTTCTTTCTTTAATAGCAGTAAAAATATCCATTGTCATACACTCCTTTTACTTTTTTGCAAAGCAAATAACTGTAAATTACGAAAATTCACATATATACTTATATTGTATACTAAATCATGTTTAAGGGGTGTTTGCAAATGTATGAAGTCATAGTTATCGGTGCTGGTCCCGCTGGAGCAAGCGCAGCTCTCTTTACAGCTAAGGCTGGGAAGAAAACATGATTAATTGACAATGATAAAAGGATGACAAAACGTGCCTGGATTGAGAATCATTATGGAGTCCCTGAAATCAGTGGACCTGACTTAATTGAAACAGGATTAAATCAAGCAAAAAAACAAGGTGCAGAGGTAATCCAAGATTCTGTTGTCAACATTTCAAAGAAAGACGATAGCTTTGAACTAACAACTTCAGATGAGAAAAGCTTCCAAGCCAAGCACATTATATTAGCAACAGGCGTATTAGTTGAGCTTGGTGAAAAGCTTGGTGTTGCAACAATTGCAGGAACAGAACCACGTATTAAAAAGATTTTCAAGGTTGACCAAGCGGGCAATACGAATGTTGCAGGAATCTGGGCTGCCGGAACTTGTGCCGGTGTTAGTGTACATACGATTATCACTGCCGGCGACGGTGCAAAAGTGGCTATTAATCTTATAAGTGAGCTTAATGGTGAACGATATGTTGACCATGATGTTCTGAAGTAACTAGGAAAACTTAAAAATACTACTTTAATCAAATCAGGAAGGTTCACAATGAATAATCTCCTATTCATTTCCTAAGTCTATTTCCTCAAATCCCGTGAATCTTCCTCAGGTCTCTCACAATCATTTTACAAATTTACAAATTTTTTACTTAACAATCCATATTCCCTACAGTATTATATAACTAACGTGTCGTTCTTAATAAAATACACGTATTTCATATCAACTATAGCGAACATAGTAGGCAAAAAGTCATATTTAAGTAACTATACTGGCTCGATTACCGGATTATTTTCAAAGGAGACGATTCATTTGAAGTTCAAATCCATTTTTTGTAATTTATTTTTTAGAAATCATAAGTACAGCTTTTATACAGACAAATGTGTTCGTTGTGGAAAGAAACGAAATTCCCGGTAATTTCATCGATAATATTACTCATGACGAAAAGTTCATGAAAAACTTGTAAAGAAAAACAAGGTATTCCTGCCAATTTAGTCACATGAGAAAACGCAGTGGTTTCCCTGCGTTTTTCTTTTTGCGTTTTCGGTAGTCATCGTTTTGGTTAATTTCCTCGTGCAGTGCTCCCAATATCATTTACCTATTCTCCAAACATCACCATGTCATATTGATAACAATGTGTATTAATTACATCTTCTAAATTTTTCAAAAATTCATGATTGACACCTCCATTGAAAATCATTATCATTTATATTGATATTGATTCTCATTCTTAATTAAATCGTAAAGGAGGTAATGTCTGTTAATGAAGCAAACGCTACTATTGTCTTTTTTGCTGTTATTCGTCCTTAGTGGATGCGGCCAGGCTGCAAGCACACCGGAAAACATCCATTCAAGTACTGACAACTCAAAGCAGTATTCTATTACCGATTTCACAGGTCAGAAAATTACATTTAATACAGTTCCTGAACATGTTGTTGCTCTTAGTAATGGAGAAATGGACATTATTTATGCGCTTGGCGGAAAGCTTGTTGGACGCCCAACAACCTCAGGCAAACCAATTATTGCAGAAGCAGAAGCTGTTGAACAAATTGGAACAACTCATGAGCTTGATTTAGAAAAAATCACCTCAGTTCGTCCAGATGTTGTGTTAGGAAATGCCCAAATGAATGCAAAGGATGTACAGACAATTCAAGAACTTGGCGCACAAATGGTCTTAACTGAAGCTCAAGCTGTTGATGATATAAAATCACAAATCACACTATTTGGTGAGATGCTCCAAAAACAGGAAAAAGCTAAGGAGCTTATTACACAAATGGAGGATAAACTACAGACCTTAAAAACAGAAGATACTAAACGAGTCTTACTCGTATATGGCGCACCTGGTACATATATGGCCGCCTTACCTAACTCTTTAAGCGGCAATATCTTAGAGATAGCTGGTGGAGAAAATATTGCGAGTGATTTTCCAAGCTTAGAAACCTATCCACAGTACGCACAACTGAATGTTGAGAGAATTATCGAGGCAAACCCGGAATATATTTTGCTTATGAGTCATGGGAATCCTGAAGAAGTCAAAGAAGGCTTTATGAAGGAAATGGAGCAAAATGCAGCATGGAATAATTTAGATGCAGTAAAAGCCGGGAATGTTGATATTTTACCTGCCGATTTGTTTGGCACAAATCCGGGAACGCGAGTTGTCGATGCAGTAGAATATCTTGTAAAAATTCTTGATTCTCCAAATGAGGCATCATGAACATTGAAGTTAGAACAAGAAGACGAAGATGGGGATTTATTCTCTCTCCCTTCTTATTACTTTTTGTTGCGTTATTTGGTATAAGCTATGGCTCTGTATCAATTTCCATCAAAGATATTCTCGAGGTATTTTTCAGCGAAGCGAGTCAGCTAGATGAGACGATTATTTATCAATTACGTCTTCCTCGTGTTCTAATCGGTTTATTCGTTGGTGCATGTCTTGCTGTTTCAGGAGCCCTTCTACAGGGTGTTATGAAAAATTCCCTCGCTGACCCTGGAATCATCGGGGTAACCGCTGGTGGTGGCTTAACAGCAAGTATCACTATGATTTTATTCCCACAATTGAGCTATTTATTACCTGTATCTGCCTTTATCGGGGCATTTATTGCCGCTTTAGTCGTTTACATCCTTGCTTGGGACAATGGTGCATCTCCATTAAAAATTATCTTAGCAGGTGTTGCAATAAACGCATTGCTCGGTGCTGTACAAAATGGATTAATGGTTATTTATAGTGACAGAGTTCAAGCAGTTCTACCTTGGCTAGCAGGTGGATTAAACGGTCGGAGCTGGCATCATCTTTCCTTTATGATCCCATATGCTGTTGTTGGCTTATGTCTATCATTTTTTGCTATTAGACCAGCGAATCTGTTGTTGTTAGGTGATGATTCTGCAAAGCTATTAGGTCAAAAGGTTGAATTACAGCGATTTTTCATTATTCTGCTTGCTGCATTTTTAGCTGGAACTGCAGTAAGTGTTGCTGGATTAATCGGCTTCGTTGGTCTCGTAGTTCCACATGTTATCAGGCTTATTTTTGGAGAAGATTATCGAATTCTCTTACCACTGTCTGCAGTTGGCGGAGCCCTATTAGTCGTTTTCGCTGATACAATTGCTCGCTCGCTATTTGACCCAATCGAGCTGCCAGTTGGAGTTTTATTAGCCTGTATAGGTGCACCGTTCTTTTTACTATTATTAAAGAAACGGAGAATGATAGAAAGATGACTGTAATTGAAACTGACAACCTTACCTTACAAATTGGTCATTTTCACCTTCAACATATTGATATCAAGATTCCAAAAGAAAAAATAACAGCGATTATCGGACCAAATGGCTCAGGTAAGTCAACTTTACTAAAGGTCATTTCTCGATTGCTCACACATGATACAGGAGATGTACGTGTTGAAGGAAGATCAGCTAAGCAATATAAAGCAAAAGAGTTCGCTCAAATAGTATCAATGCTGCCACAATCAAAAAATTCCTTGCCTAATTTAACAGTCCGTGAATTGGTTTCTTACGGTCGTGCACCTTATAAAAAAATCTTTGAAGCTCGATTAACTGCTAACGATGAGGCTTTCATTAATTGGGCAATGGAGGTAACCGGTACAAAAAAGTTTGCTGATCGTATGTATACAACTCTTTCCGGTGGTGAGCAGCAGAAGGTTCGAATTGCGCTGACACTTGCACAAAACACATCAATTATTCTGTTAGACGAACCAACTACATTTCTTGATATCGCTCATCAGCTTGATGTCATGGAGATGCTGAAGGAAATCAATGAAACTTATCAATTTACAATCGTTATGGTCCTTCATGAGCTACAACAAGCAGCAGCCTATAGTGATTTTTTAATTGCAATGAAGCAAGGGAAGATAGCTGCATTTGGAAGTCCTAAGGAATTGTTAACACCACAGTTTTTAAAGGACGTATATGACATTGATGCTTTGGTCAAATATGAAGGAAATTACCCGCTTATCATTCCAAGACAACGAAATCTATCAGCATTAAGTATATAAATTTTAAGGAGGAATAAGAATGATTATCGTAACGAATCAATCAAAAATCACAAAGGGAAATGGAGAAAAGTTAATTGCGCGATTTAACAAAGTAGGCAAAGTAGAACGGATGGAAGGCTTTCTTGGCTTAGAGGTGTTATTAACACAAAACACTCGTGACTTTGATGAAGTAACGGTTGTCACACGCTGGGAAACGAAGGACCATTTTAAACAATGGACAAAAAGTGATGCCTTTAGAGAATCACACTCGAAGCGAGAAGTTCCTGAATATATCATTGAAAACAAAATTTCTTATTATGATGTTAAGGTTGTAAGAGAACCGATTGTTGATGAAGCGGAAAATCCATTCCAGGCACAAGCATAGCTAGATAATAACCAACATGACAAAGAGGGTGACTCTAGATAGACACCCTCTTTGGTTTATGATGAACGTTTTACCAATTTCCCATGAACAACCAATCTTCCCTTATGGCGATCAAGCCCATAATCACATGTCGATAATGTAATGATTTGGTCATTAGCATTTAGCTTTGTATTTGTTTTCACAACTGATTGCTGTTTAATCGTCTCTAAAAACTGCAAATAGTCCGTATCACTAAAAAAATCCGTCTCAATATAGTAAAAATCCGTTGTCGTGACATACGCTGAAAATACTTCAACATCATATCCTTTATAAAGGGTATCAAAGTAAAACTGATGATGCTCATTCACAAATTCTTGATTTAAAAATTTATCAAGCTGACCAAACATCGAACCATCCTTCATTCGATGTCCGTATAGGATCGTATGCCTTTCTACTTCTTGAATCGAATTACGGTAGTCCATAAAAATACTGCCTGCTCTTGTTTCTTCCCTTTTATAATTTTTTTGTAAATAATCCATATTGTTTGATGATTGGAGAATTGGATAATGAATGCTTGTATCATCAATTGTGATCCAACCGACAATATCGGAATTTATATGTAATAGATCTTGAAATTGTGAACGAATTTCTCCATCATCTCGAGATTCCTCGGTTTCTTTTGTTGGGACATACACTTCTTGAATTTCAGCTAGTACTTTGCGATTTTCATAATAATCATAAAAGATACTCAATAATTTATATCCTGAAAAAACAAACAATCCAAGAAAGATAATTGTTATGACACGTTGAAGGCTACTAGTCTTTGATTTTTTCCGCTTCAATTTCATATTGATAGTCACTAAAACACCCCATTTAAGCTAAATGCCGATCGGAACGATGTATAGACCAGTTTGATCATCCTCTTTCACGACACAATCGACACCATATATCCCTTTTAACCCATCCTTCGTAACGACATTTTCTGGTGTTCCTTCCATCATTAGCTCACCATTTTTCATCACTAGTAAGTAATCACTATAGCGAATCGCTTGGTTAATATCATGTAAAACCATCACAATTGTCACTTTATACTCCTCATTTAGACGTTTGATAAGCTGAAGAACCTCAAATTGATGAAAAATATCTAGATAAGTTGTCGGCTCATCTAAGAAGATTATTGGGGTTTTTTGGGCGATCGCCATGGCAATCCAAACACGTTGTCGCTCACCTCCAGAAAGCTCCTTTAGAGTAGCATGACGTTTTGCTTGTAAATTTGTACATTCAATGGCAAACTCGATTGCCTCCTGATCTTCCTGCTTATCTTGCTTTAATAGTCGCTTATATGGAATTCTTCCATAGCTAATGAGCTTTTCAACTGTTAGATCATGTGGAGCATCATTTTGCTGGTGGACAACCGCAAGTTTCCGCGCAAGCTCCTTTGCAGAATATTCATGTACAGCTTTCCCGTCGATGATAACTTGACCTTCTGATGGCAGCAAATTCCGGGACATCACTCCTAATAAGGTTGATTTCCCTGAACCATTAGGTCCGATAATTGTCGTCACTTTTCCTTTTTTAATTTTTGCGGTTACATCTTGTAGCTGATTGCTTTTTTTATCATAGGAGAAGGTGAGCTCGTTAATTTCCATTCGTCAAATCCCTCCTTCTAAGTAAAAAAATTAAAAACGGTCCACCAATAATCGACATAATGATGGAGGCAGGGATCTCATTCGGAGCTATAATGGTTCTTCCAACAGTATCTGCGACAAGTAGGAGTAATGCACCGGCTAAAGCTGAAAAAGGGATTAACACTTTATGGTCTGTACCAACTAACTGCCTCGAGATATGTGGAATTAATAGGCCAATAAAAGCAATCATCCCAGCAATGGCTGTTGCAATAGCTGCTAATAGCACAGCAACACTTGATATAAATAATCGTGAGCGAATGACGGATCCTCCTAGATTTCTCACGGTTTTATCTTGAAGTGCTAGTAGATTACAAGAGGAAAATAGGAGAAAGGCTAAGATAAGACCAATGCTACCGAATATTGTAATAATCTCAACATCCCCCCATGTTTTCATTGTTAAGGTCGATGTCGTTGCTGAGGTGACACTTGTAACCGTATAGCTCCCACGATAATTAAAGGTCTCACTTAACCCTGAAAAAATTGCATTTATCGCTACCCCAACGAGGATGATTCGCATTGGATTTAGGCCTGAATTCCAAGAAAAGCTATAAACAAGCAAACATGCTAGGGCACCACCGCAAAAAGCAAAAAGTGGTGACCAGAAATATAATGTAGGAAATACAGATACTCCAAGAACCCATGTAAATCCAGCACCTGAGGATATCCCTATTATCCCTGCATCCGCTAATGGATTTCGCATGACTGCCTGCAAAAGGACTCCTGATACAGCTAATGCTGCCCCGGCAAACAGGGAAATAATAAGTCTTGGTAGACGTAGATCTTTAATGACTTGAACATCATCATTTGCACCCGTTATGAGTCCTTTCACTAGCTCACCAATATTTACATCAATACTACCTGTAACAGCAGAAAAGCCAGCAACTCCTATTAGTAATATAATGACACATAGAAAACTAACGATTCTTTTTATTTTCATATTAAAACCCTCTATTAATCTCTATTTTATTCTCCATTTGGATATAGCATATTCATTAGCTCATCCATTGCTTCGACTACAGCTAAATTCCCTGTTGTCCCAAATAGTCGTTCTTCCAAATCGTAAACACGACCATTCTTCACCGCGTTAAAATGCTTCCAAATATCATTAGTTTTAAATTCCTCATCAAACATTTTAATTACTTCCTCTGGCATTCCATGTGCTGCTCTTAAAATAATATCTGGATTCGCTTGCTGAAGATATTCCGTATTTGAAGCTAAATATTCGACATCCTCACCTTGGACAATGTTCACACCACCAGCCCGTTTTACTAAATCACCAATATAGGAATGCTCTGTAGCTACTAAATAACTTCCTGGAACACCTAGTAAAATTAAGACGGTTGGCGCTTTTTCCCCTTTAGTCTCTGCTTCGATTTCTGCAAGGCGATTTCGGATGTCGGTAACAATCGTCTTCGCTTGTTCTTCACGATTATACGTCTCTCCTAATCTCGTAATTTCATCGAGCATACTCTCTAAGCTTTGTAAATTTAAAAAGCTTGCATCAATCTTTACTTTCTTAAACATCTCCCCCAGATCCGTCTTCAATGTCGTAACAGAATAGACTTCCGTTGGTTTTAGTGATTTTATAAGCTCCATATCGGGGCTCATTGGATTTCCAATCTCTTGAACACCTTCATATCGTTTCGGCAATTTCTTGTAGCTCGTTGGAACTCCTACTAAATCTAATTCAAGTGCATCAAATATTTCAGTAGCTGCAACCGTTGTAGAAATGATTCTCGAATCTTGTTGCTGCTCACTTCCCTTATTCGTTCCCCCATTAGATTCATTGCTTTTCGCTTCATAACTAGAACAACCACTGATAATGAACATACCTACTAGCATCATCAAGAGATATTTTCTCACGATTTAAACTCCTTTTTCCCTGAATAAACAGGGTCAGTCCCCAACAGCGATATGGGGCCAGACCCTAAATCAGGCAGTTTATTACAATGTTCCTAAACGGTATTTTCTAATTAATACAAACGCTGAAGCTCCGAATAATAGAATGAATAAACCGATCATTGCGGTATCTGCTGTCTTTGTATTGGCAACTTTATTCGTTTCTTTTGATGTGTTGCTTTCATTTGACTTTTCACCATCATCTTGCCCACGGTCAAAGGTAAGCTTATCCTCATCCTCAATATCCTTATGCTCGTTTGAAGGAGTTGTCGGATTAGTTGGATTTTCTGGAGCTTCTTCTCCCCCGTTATCTATATCTTCTGGTTGATTTGGTGTATTAGGCTGCTCATCTTTCAAATTTCCACCAACTGGCTTAATGCTCTTGGCATCAAAGGCAAATTGAACGTAATATTTGCCGTCATACACAATTGGTTCTTCAAAATAAACCTCTGTATACGCTGTTAACAATGCATTTAAATCTGTCACTTCAAAACGAACATCTCGCGTATCATTTGTCTCATCGACTTTTACAACTTCAGCATCAATGAGCTTGCCATTTTGCATCGTTCGAAATACTTTTATCCAATCACTGTTCTTTAATGTAATTGTTGCGTAAAATTTCTTATTTTTTACTGTTAGCTTTGCAGGCTTTACAGTGTACCCATCCATAACTGAAGTTTCTTTTGTACCATTCTTTAATACAGTAAAATCAATCGTATATTCTCCATCTGCAAGCCCTTCTTCAGGATTAGGATCTTGTGGAGTAGGTGTTTCCACTGCTTCCTCTTGCTCGAAAACGCCGTAAATACTAAAGTGGGAAACCTCTGCAGCGACAACACCCGCTTTGCGATCAATAGAGCTTGGAGTAATCAACTCAGCCTTTTTACCAGCTTCATTTATATAAACGACCTTGAGATTGTCCCAGTTGTTCACCTGCTCCTTGCTGATGTTAAACTCAAGTTTTACCGGTACTTCAAATTCGCTAATTTCTCGGTTACCTGCTTTTACTGTGAAATCATACATTGCACTTATAGCGTCCGCATGATTAGATGCAACTGATTTTGGAACATTAGCAAAATCAATTGTTAAGCTCTCACCTTTATTTAGCTTTTCCTGAAGGATGCGAATTGGAAATGAAGCTTTTACACCTTTTCCAGAAATAACAAGGCTTGCATTGCTGTTTAATGTTGATAAAATCTCATCACTAATATGCACGGTTTTTACTGTATGTCCTGCTAATTCATAAACCGCTTTTCCTTTATCATATTGGAAATTTTCCACACTCTTTACAGTCAGCGAAACATTTCCAGCTTCATCCTCTACAACCTCTGGTTCATTCGTATTAGGCTGTTCTGGCTCTACAGGTGGTTCAGGATTTGGGTTATTCGGTTGTTCTGGAGCTACCTTTGTGATACTTGTTTCATCAAGCTTAAGTTGAACCGTATAATAGTTATCATAATGGAGGGATGGAATCACAACATGAGTGTATACATCCAGCTTTTGCGATACATCTTCTATTGGAAAACGAACGACACGTGTATTGTCATTCGTATTTTCTGATACGACTTCTGCATCAACAAATGACCCTTGCTGCTTTGTTTGGAATAATGTAATCCAATCACTATTTTTTAGTGTCAGCTCAAGATAAGTGCCAGCTTCCTCAACAGATAAAACGGCAGGTTTTTCCGTGTATCCATCCATCACTGAAATTGAATCCGTACCATTTTTCAACACATTAAAATCAACCGTATACTCCCCAGACTCTAATTCGTTAGGCTCTTCTTCAACTGGAGGCTCAGGATTTGGTTGTTCAATTTTTTGAATACTATTTGTATCGAAGGCTAAACGAAACTTCTGTGTGTTACGATAATTTGCTGCAGGTACATGCATATCAACTTCAGCATTTATCATTTTACTTATGTCACTTACAACAAATTTTTCTACTCTGCTTAATGAAGCCTGATCCTCGCTAACGATTTCACCATCTAAAAGCAATCCACTATTCTCTAAACGAAGTCCAGTAATTAGTTGTCCTTCTTTTTCTTTAATAGTCAGGAAAAGAGTTGTCTTTCCATCCTCAACTGTTAAAGTCGCAGGTGTTCCTAAGTAATTTTGCATAGCAGATGCTTTATCTTCTGTTGCATGTAAAGCCTTGAAGTCAATTGTATATTGGCCATCCTCAAGCTCAATTGGGGTTTCCTGCTCCGGCTCTTCTGGAGTTGGCTCCTCCTCAGGCTGTTCTGGTTGTTCTGGTTGTTCCGGTTGTTCTTCCTCTATTGGTTTAATCGAATTTTCAACAAAATCTAATTGAATATCATGTGTCATTCCATATGACATAAACATCCTTGCATTCGTTATTTCTGAAACTCCTGCAATTTCAAACTTAACAACCTTTGAATTAGCTTCTGTATTTTCACTAATGATTGCTACATCCTTAAATTCTCCGGATACCTCAGTTTGCAGCTTCTGAATAACCTGACTAGCCCCTAATGTAAATGAGATATACTTTTTACCATCTTCTACAGTTAATGTTGCTGGCTTTGTAAAATAGGATCCCCAGCTAGCTGGTACAGGAGCACCGTTATACAATACATCATAAGAAATAGAATATTTTCCATTAGCTAATTCAGGTTCTTGTGCGGGTTCTTCACTTGGTTGCTCTGTTTCTGGATCCTCTGGTGTTGTTCCCTCACCTGGCTGCTCTGTTTCTGGATCCTCTGGTGTTGTTCCCTCACCTGGCTGCTCTGTTTCTGGATCCTCTGGTGTTGTTCCCTCACCTGGTTGCTCTGTTTCTGGATCCTCTGGTGTTGTTCCCTCACCTGGTTGCTCTGTTTCTGGATCCTCTGGTGTTGTTCCCTCACCTGGTTGCTCTGTTTCTGGTTCCTCTGATGTTGTTCCATCATTCGGTTGTTCTAAGGAAGGGTTAATGGCTTGTATACTTGCCATATCAAATTGAATTTGCACTGTATAGTAGTTATCATAAGAAAAGCCGGGAATGCTTGTGATGACAACATGTGTATATGCATCAAGCTTTTGTGATAAATCTTCTACTTGGAAGCGGACAACCCGTGTATTTGCTGCTTTATTTTCTGAAATGACTTGTGCATCACGAAATTCTCCTTGATATTTCGTTTGGAACAATTGAATCCAATCACTGTTTTTAAGAGTCAATTCAACAAATTTCTCATCGCCATTTACGATGAGCATAGCTGGCTTCTCCGTATATCCATCCATAACAGATATAGATTCTGTCCCATTTTTTAATACGTTAAAATGAATCGTATATTTTCCATCGGCAAGATTGTTAGACTCAGCAGCTGAAGCAATTGGTTGAAAGCTCACCGAAAATAAAATCATGAAAACTGAAAGGAATGTTACAATTTTTTTCATTATCCTATTCACAGAACCATTTCTCCTTTTCTTCTCTAGTATTATCTAAAACTAGTAGCCTTTAATTTCCATACTAAGTAAGCACCCGATAGAGCAAATATGAAAATAAATAAACTTATCATTGCTGTATCACCTGTTTCTGGATTTTCAATTGTATTTGCCGTTTCTGTTTTTGTTTCATTTTCAGTTGAAGCTGTTGTCTTTGTTGATTCATTGCTCTCTTTAGCTACATTATTTTTCACAGGGGCTTCACTTGAATTATTAGTAGCTGGTTTAACAGTACCTACTGGTTTAATACTGTTCGTATCAAACGAAAAACGGATTGTATAATCATGATCATAATCAATATCTTTTACTGTTACGTGAATCTTAGAAGCAAGTGGTTTTGAAAGATCTTCAATCGGAAATTGAACAACTCTCTTATCAGCCCCACTATCCGTACTAATGACATCTACATCACGATACCCACCACCAGCGGGAACTTTAAATTCGGTTACCCATGAGCTATGATTAATCGTCATTTGCATTTGCATCGTTCCGTCCTTCACAATGATCTTGGCTGGCTTCTCCCAATAATCATTTGCCATAGATGCTGAATCATTATCCGCATGCAGTACGGTGTAATTGATTGTGTATGTACCATCGGCAAGATCTGTAGCTGCTTGTGAAGTATTAGGATTTATAAACACAGCAACCAAGCAAACAATAAAGAGCAATAAAAATACACGTTGGTTAAAAGCCTTAACCATCATTTTTTCCCTCCATAACGTCTAAATAGAATTGATTATCATTCTCATTAATCTTGATAAAAAAGACAGACAGGATCTCCTTTCCCCTCTGAAGTTAAAAACACTTTAACAATATTGATTATCATTCTCATTTATGTGTATAAAAAAAATAGTCTCTATTCTAGCACTATCATCGTTCACACCTCCTATTCTATTACCATTTATTATCACAGTACGAGTTAATCATAAGTCATAGTGAGAATGATTGTCAATTAGAACATGTAAAAAATTGTATGAATTTCAAAAAATCTATTTCTAAATTTTTTTTAAAATTACCGAATCGAAAAATAAAAAAATGTTGAATAGAAAAGCCTCTATTCAACACTTCATTTATGAAAAAACATTATCATCGATTAATTCTTTTAGCCTTTGCATTTCCTTGAGCTCATTTACTTTTTCTGACATCATTAATGTATTTAATGTGCTCTCGATAAGATATGTACGTGGCTGTTGATTACTGATAATCTCATCCTCTATAAACCCTAATAGCTGAGTAAAGCGTTCATGCTCTTGATTGTTAACAGATATTTCAGATATTTTCTCCTTTAACTCCATCATCAATTGTTGAACATTTTCGAGAAAGTTAAGCTCCTTCCCATCAATGGCCCCTAACCATATGATCAATTCATTAGGGTCGACTAATTGTTCAGCTTTATCACTAACTTCAGCAACTATACTTTTTAATCGATTCACACAATATCGAATAATTTCTACTCTATTAATTTGCGAAGCTTTTGTTGCTGCATGATAGTAAATCATTTGCTGAAGCATCCCTGAAAAAAGAATCGCACAATCCATTAAAACCGGTCGTTTCTCTTCTCCGAAAATTTCTATAAATCGTTTGAACATCCACTCTAAATGACGAAGCCTCGTGACTTTAATGAATTGTTTAAGCTCTGGATCGTTTGAGGCAATTACTTCTTCAACAAGTGAGAATATTTTATTTTTTTTATTCGATAACATAAATAAATCAAGCTGCTTAATAAAGATATCCATATCAGATAAATTCTCACCAATGAGTAATTGATTTCGTTCCGCTTCATATTTCGTTTGTATATAGGTAAAGACCGCTTTGAATAGTTCACTTTTAGAAGGAAAATAATTATATAAAGTCCCTTTTGAAATTCCGCTATATTCCAAAATATCTTGAATAGATGTTGCCTGATATCCCTTTTCAATAAATAACTCATGCGCTTTAATAATGACTTGTTGTTTGCGATCCTTCATCTTTATCACCACCGTTCCAAATTAATAACGACTAAATTTCATGGTTTTATGAACCCATTTTTCTATTACATATCTTATCTGATTTTATTTCAGTTTACAAACATGGAAAATGTTAAGATTTATCTGTTGCATTTCGCGAAAGATGGGAGTAATATTACTCATTGTATAACTATAGTATAAAAAAATGTACCGTTTGTTTATTCAGGAGGAGAACTATTAATGAACAAAACAAATTTACCACCAAAACGACCGCCTTATGGTATCATTGCCATTCTTTTGGCTGGTGCGTTCGTTTCAATTTTAAATTCGACACTACTTAATGTTGCATTACCATCTATGATGGAAGATTTAAACGTTGGTGCAACAACAATCCAATGGTTGGCAACTGGATATATGCTAGTGAATGGTGTATTGATTCCAACAACAGCTTACTTAATTCAAAAATTTTCTGTTCGCCATTTATTTATCGCAGCCATGCTTTTATTTACAATTGGTACAGCAACTGCAAGTATAGCTGATTCATTTGCCGTATTATTAATCGGTAGAATGGTTCAGGCATCAGGATCTGCAGTGATGATGCCGTTATTAATGAATGTTTTACTTGTCAGCTTTCCAATTGAAAAACGTGGAGGAGCGATGGGGATATTAGGTCTCGTCATGATTTTTGCCCCAGCAATTGGTCCAACTTTATCTGGATGGATCGTTGAACACTATCATTGGAGAACATTGTTTTATATGATTCTTCCATTTGCAGTAATTGTCTTGCTATTCGCCTTCTTTAAATTGAAAGATACGAAGGAAAAAGTACATTTAACAATGGATGCTCTATCACTTGTTCTTTCAAGTATAGGATTTGGTTCATTGCTATATGGCTTCAGTACAGCCGGAGATAAAGGCTGGGATAGTCCATATGTATATGGAACATTAATTATCGGAGCATTGGCATTAGTCTTATTTATTTTCCGTCAATTTAAGCTTGATGAGCCGTTTCTTGATTTCCGTGTATATAAGTACCCGATGTTTGCTTTATCATCTGCTATCTCAATCGTCCTTAATATGGCGATGTTCTCAGCGATGATTTTAATGCCGATTTACTTGCAGCAATTGCGAGGAATCACACCATTAGATTCAGGGTTATTAATGCTACCTGGTGCGATTATTATGGGAATTATGTCTCCTATTACAGGTAAGCTTTTTGATAAATACGGAGCAAAGGTATTATCTATCGTTGGTTTAACGATAACTGTTATTACAACCTATTTCTTCAGTAAATTATCGATAGATACTTCTTATTCAACATTGCTTATTATGTATTCGGTTCGAATGTTTGGTATGTCAATGGTGATGATGCCAGTAATGACAAATGGCTTAAACCAACTTCCTGCACGTTTGAATCCACACGGTACTGCGATGAATAGTACATTGTCACAAGTATCAGGTGCGATTGGCTCTGCAATACTAGTAACGGTCATGACCTCACGTACGAAAGCACATGCTGAGGAAATTCAAAATTCTATAATGAGTAAATTAACGGAACAACCAACTGCAGAAGCTTTAGCTGAAATAAAAAACAAAATAATGGTTGATTCGATGATAAACGGGATTAATGATTCATTCCTCGTTTCCGTTTTCATTGCTGCATTAGCTCTTGTTCTTGCTCTTTTCATTAAGCGTGTAAAACAGAATAGCAATGAAGCACCAATAAAAGAGCAAGCTTAAACTGAATATAAAGGCCGAACGCTTCGAAGTGTTCGGTTTTTGTTTATCGAATCAATCTATTGACTCGAAGTATACATTTGTATACAATTTAAATGTAGTATACAAATGTATACAAAAGGAGTGATTGGATGAGAGACGGTAAAAGATTTTATAGAGACGTAAATCATCTTGAAGGTGAGCATCGACGAGAAGATTTTCGTCATCCAAGAGGCGGCGGTCACAACCGGAAGGAGCATCATCGTGGTGCAAAAACATTTCGCAGAGGAAGAGCACTTGAATTTTTAGCAAGACTTAATGTCAAACGTGATACGTTAAAGCAGCAATTAGAAACTCCAGAGCTTCAATCCATTAACCCAATTATCGTTGGTGAGTTAAAGGCCGTTGAATCGATTATCAATGAATTCACTCATTTGTTTGAAATTCATGAGGATGAAATGAAACAACACGGCTCAATTTGAAATGAAGGAGCTCAATCTAGAGAGAGCACATCTGCTGAAGAATAAATAAGGATAAAGCAACTAAAAAAACTGAACGGGGGATATAAAATGTTTATTCAATTAAGAAAAATAACTGTAAGTGAAGGAAGCGCTGAAAAAGTTATCAATCAATTTAGCAAGCCGGGAATCATTGAAGAGCAAGAAGGAATTGTTGATATTAAAATTTTAGAAAAAAAGGTAAGACGCGGAGAAGAAGAAGTAATCATTCTAGTAACCTGGGAATCAGAAGAACATTGGAAGCAATGGGAAAAGAGTGATGCACACATCGCAGGGCATAAAGCAAAACGCAATCAACAAAAACCAGAACATATTCTTAATGTAGAAGTTGGGATGTATGAAGTAAAAGCTGTTAAGAAGCCTGCAGAAAAATAAAACTTATTCATACAATAGAATAAATCAGGACATACCTTTTTAGCGATTTTGTATGTCCTTTTTTATATCATTTTTTCTAAATAGAATAAAAAACTAGCTTCTCTAAAGTCTCTTAACATTCATGTGCCATTTATACTGTCAGTAAATAGTGAGCTGACTAGTGAATTAACGATGCTCTTAAATTACTAGCTCCATTTTCCAAGTATCCCTTTAAACATGTTAACATATATACCCATCCCTCTTTTTGTCCAAGCATTTTGTTCACTATTTCAGGATCATCTGCTTTTAAGCCAGTTTCGTTTATTTCGATGATCGTAGTCGATTGTTCCAATTCTTTTAATGTAATGGTAACAACCGTTTCTTCACCATGCTCTGCTCCCCAAGAGAATACAATTTTTTTGCCTTCCTCGATTTCTAATACGTTGATTGCACCTTCTGCTTCGTATTCATCATATTTCAAAATGATTGTCTTACCTTGCTCCCATCTTTCAGAACTCGACGAAAACCAAAAATGTCCGATTTTATTCGGATCTACTATAGCATTAAACACATCAATTGCAGATTTTTGTATTTTGAATTTCGTTATTACTTGAGTATTCATTTTTCAACTCGCTCCTTGCTCTTACTAGTCGTAAAAGATTTTTTTCAATTAAATTCAAATCTGTTATTGTGCCTTGATGGAAATATAGCTACCACCTTTCATCTATTAGCTTCCAAATAGAACTGCGAAGGATACAAGGAATTTATTTAGCTTTTCCTGATTTTTACGAACCTTTATTTGAATATTGCATTCCTCTAACGCCTTTAGATGTTCTTTTAAATTATCTTCTATATTATCTCCTCTTGCAAATGCTATTTAACCATTACGTTTCTACCTTATCTTATATACTCAATCAACCAACAATCTTGATAAACCCCTTCGTGTAGCTCATGCTTTGGGAGAAATTTCACCTTTTTAAATCCACATTTTTCATAGCATTTTAACGCCCTCTTGTTCCACCCTTGAGGATCCATCACTACTCGGCTTGCTTTTTCATGCTCCAATAAGTACGTAACCATTGACGTTACAAGTAATGTACCAATTCCTTTATTCCAATACGCCGCTTCCCCAATAAATTGGTCTATGCCGTAAACATTTTCGTTTAAATAACCATACTCCACTTTTGCCTCGGCATCTAATTGATAAAATTGGATATATCCTATCTCTTTACCGTCAAACACAATAATGCATTTCATCGTTTCATCTTCAGGATCATAAAAAACGTTACGTACCTTTTCTAAATGAAACGGATTGTCCCTACCTTCATAATACTTAAGAACTTCAGGGTCAGAAAGCCATTTTGCTAACAAGAATTGATCTTCTTCTTCTAACAGACGCACTAATAATTTGCCATTTTGAAATAACATATTATCCTCACAATCGATTTAATAGAGTAAGATGAGATTCGTTTTTATGAAAGAATTTCTCCTATATTTACCCCTCAAAAACCTTAAGAATATGACAACCTTTCATCATCATACGCTTTATAAAATGATAAAGGTGTGTGAACTATTATGATATGGAACCAAAATAAAATCTTATTTTATACAATTAAAGGCTCATCGATTAAACAGTTCTTTATTATCGATCTTGTTGTTGGAACAGGTATTTACTATGGAGTAGAAACTTTCTCTTCAAATGTAGTCATAGCCATAATAGGCTGTGTGATTGGAACTGAGGGAATCAAAAGAATACCAAAGTTAATAAAATCAATTGAGTGAATTATGATGAACATATTTACATAAATAACTTAAAAGTTAATTCAACAAAAATGCGTAAAATCCTTTGGAATTCACGCACCCTTATATTAAGAGAGTACTATTTATAAAGAAAACTTTGCTAATTGTTCACCCCATGATGGTAATTTTGTCTCAACAAAACCCGCTTTTTTATAAACATTTTTTGATAAGATAAAATAAGACTCCCATTTTACTATTTTATATATGTATCCAAAACCGTTTCACTACATTGCCATCCTCTTCAATAAAGTCCTTATCTTGAACCCCACCGTTTTTTAAGATTACTTTTTCTGAGCCTTTATTCGTTTCATCACAAACAACAAGAACCTTTTGTATGCCAAGCTCCCGTGCTTTTTCTAATGATAAGGAAAGTAATTTAGTTGCATATCCCTTTCCCCTTTCACTAGGGCGGATTCCATATCCAATATGCCCTCCGCAGTTGAATAGCCGATCATTTAATTGATGGCGAATATTATCGGCCCCAATCACCTTTTTCCCTTTATCTACTAACCAAAAAGTAGAGTCTGGCACCCAATTTCCCGGGAGATTTTTACCCTCCTCGGAATCCTTTAATGATTGAATCATTTCCCGAAAATTTGTTGGGTCTTTACTTATTACCCAAGGTACCATTAACTCGCCACTTTCTTTCCATTCATTATAAAAAGATAGATATTCAGATTCATATTCCATCGAAGGCTTAGTTAAAAATATTTGCTTCAAAAAAATCACCTTCTAACATATTTTTCTAATTAGTATTCGGTTTACGGACTAAAAACTCCTTTTTATATTCGCGATTCCTTGATTTTTCAAAAGTAAAAAGAGCGTTTCTGAATCTTCATCCAGAAACGCTCTTTTAATAGCGAAATCATAATGGGGTTGGGGGATTAAGCATTTCATCAAAATTCATTTCAAGTAGCTGCCCAGCATGAACCAAGCCTGAACCAAATCCATACATTAATACTTTGTCTCCGTTTTTAACTTTCCCATCTCGTATTCCAAGGTCAAGCGCTAAAGGAATCGTTGCAGCTGAGGTGTTTCCGTAATTGATTAAGCTATAAAGTGTTTTCTCCATAGGATAATTCAATTTTTCACAAATTGGCTCGATTAACCGTAAGTTTGCGCTATGGGGTATAAACCAATCCACTTCGTCCAAGCTCATATCTGCCTTATCCAAAATATGTCTAATGTTATTAGGAACGTTTCGGACAACCCAGCGAAAAACTTCTCTACCATTTTGCACAAGATATTGCGTATCAACTAATTCAATATCATTTACCTTCTTTGCGAGGCCTGTGCGATATACGTGTTGCGCTCCACTCCCATCACTTCCCATATGAAACCCAATGAAGCGATTTGAGCGTTCATCCCTTTCAATTAAAACAGCACCTGCACCATCACCAAATAAAACACATGTACTTCGATCGGTATAGTCAGTAATTTTTGAAAGTGTTTCTGCCCCGAGAACAAGGACCTTTTTATGAAGACCTGAGGCAATATAGCTATTTGCTGTATGCAATGCATAAACAAAACCAGCACATGCTGCACTTACATCAATGGCACCTGTTCCCGGTATATTTAATCTGTTTTGGATGATGCTCGAAACAGATGGAAACGGGAAATCGGGCGTGCTAGTTGCCACGATAATCATATCGACATCATCAACTTTTTTATTATATCGTTTCATTAAATCCTCTACGGCAAATACACATAAATCACTTGTAAATTCGTTAGGGCCGGCAATTCTGCGCTCTTCAATTCCTGTTCTTTGAATAATCCAATCATTACTTGTTTCGACGATTTGCTCAAGATCAAAATTTGTTAACCTTTTTTCAGGCACATAAGTCCCAATTGCTGTCATTCTTGCACCAAACATTTTCTCCACCTACTTTTTTAAAGGTTAGTACTAGTATCTGGTACTAATTATAACATAAAATATCTAATTTCCAATGGTTACCTTTTCCCAGTGTTTAAAGTCTCCTACTATTATGGAAAAAAGACTGTTTTCTCATTCGTTACTAATGAAAAATTACTGCCCTAAAAAAGCGCAAAAAAAAGCACAGTCCCAAAGTCTTTAAGGATTGCACTAATCATCACCCATAAAATCTATAAATTATTTCTTTGCAACGATCGTATCAACAAAAGGTTCAACAGAGGAAATTGATACATCTTGATAATAATATTTTACAATGTCTTCGTATTTCTTTCCTTCCTTTGCCATTCCATTTGCTCCATATTGGCTCATGCCAACACCATGACCATAGCCTTTCGTTGTAAAGATTAGGTTTTCACCACTTTGTTCTACCTCAAAATCATTTGAAGGAAGGTCAAGTTTTTCTCTTATATCTTTCCCTCGGAATTCTTTATCACCTAATTTGATTGTAGCTACTCGATTGCTTTCTGTAAGTTTTTTCTCTCCAATCATGTCTGTTTGTCTGTTCAATTGAATCCCAAGTGCCTTTTCTACTTCTGAAATCGTTATAACCACTTGGTCATTAAATTTTGGGGATTCTTTATCCCAAGGACTTGCAACACTTCGTAAATAAGGATAGCTATGTTCCCAATAATCCTCTGAGTTTTCTGTATAGCCATTGCTTGTTGAATGAAAGGAAGGATCAATTAGTTTCCCTTCATATGTTAAGATTTGACCTTGTGTTGCATGAACCGCTTCCTGAATTTTAGTGATATTTGATTGATAATTTTCTCCCCACTGCTTGGCTAATTCAGCTTTATTTTTATAAACTTGATAGTTTTCGGGATTATCAGAGATGTCAGCATTTACACGAAGTAATACCTCCTCTTTAGAGCTATCAGGCACAAGCATTTTATTAACTAAAAATGTTCTTGCTGCCAGCGCTTGAGCCTTTAATGCCTCTAATTCAAACGTTGCTGGCATTTCAGATGCAACAACACCTACAACATATTCCTCAAACGGTACATTTTCTATTTTTTTTAAACTTGTCCTATACACTGAAACCTCAACTGCTTGATTTGCTGCTTCATTTGCCATTACATTGTTCTTATCAATTTTTAAATCTATTTCCTCATTACCTTTACTCTCTGAAAACGAGATTACTAGTATTGACGGGATTAAGAGAACTATAATAAAAGCTGAAAAGAAGATCCATAATAATGGACTGATTTTAATCATTTTGCCCTCCAAGTGAATTTTCTTATTATAGCCTATGTACTACCACCTTGTTATATCACCTTATTTTTCCAACCTATAGGAGGTTTTTACTTCTTTTTTTATGAGAAACTGTAACTTTTTTCATTTTTATTCGATTAATAACTGAACAGC
Organism: Metabacillus niabensis; assembly: GCF_902829255.1. Classification (GTDB taxonomy): domain Bacteria; phylum Bacillota; class Bacilli; order Bacillales; family Bacillaceae; genus Metabacillus; species Metabacillus niabensis. Next base: position 22,828 of record NZ_CADEPK010000142.1, read on the forward strand.
TAAACATAAGGGGGGATACCATTGTCAGACTCCAATAAATTAGTTGAGATAATTGAGGAGGTATATGAACGGTATTATGGGGATGTGTATAAATTTTTAATCTGTTATACAGGCAATAGAAACGATGCAGAAGATTTAACCCAGGAAGTTTTTATGAGAGTCATAAAGTCTTTCTCTACTTTCAATAATGGAAGTAAATTAAAAACGTGGATACTTTCGATAGCTAAACATGTCGCAATTGACCATATGCGAAGAAGGAAGTTCCTCTCTATTTTTAAAGAAAGCTTTTTTCATCAGCTCCCTTCAAGCAAAAAGACACCTTATGAAATTCTTCAATTCAACGAAAATAAAAAACAATTATATGAAGCTATTTTTGCACTTAAGACAAAATATAAGGCAGTGATTATCCTGAGAGGAATAAATGAATACTCCATTAAAGAAACTGCTGAAATATTAGATTGTTCTGAATCAAAGGTAAAGGTTGATTACCACCGAGGATTAATTGCACTGAAAAAGATTTTACATATTGGGAATGAGGAGGAGGTATTTAATAATGCGAATTGAAGATGAAATTTTCGAATTAATAAGAAACTCTCCAGAATTAAAGCCCCGTGAACACTTTATACAGCAAACAAAAATGAAGTTAATGAATGAAGCAAAAAAATATAATCAAAGGCAAAAGCTTTTCAATACATCTTTTTATTGGTCTAGTATCGCTGCAACTATTGCAATCGTTATCTGGATTTCCTTTTTCGGAGGAATAACTTATATTTCAGATTCGGTTAGTCAAGTGATGGCATCCTTTCAAAAGAATACTACACCTCAAGTAGCTGAGGATCATCATGTAAATACGCCAATTTCAACTAAAAATCCTACCGTTTTCATTTATCATACACATAATACTGAATCTTTTACAACATTAGCTAGTAACAAGAAAAGTTTTAGCGACAGCAAAAAAAATATAACTTTAGTTGGCAAAAAGTTAAATGAATCATTAAGAGATAAAGAGATTTATTCACTCCACAATAAAATAGATATTCAAAAGGTACTTAAAAATGAAGGATTAAAATTTGAAGATTCCTATAAAGTATCACGCGAAATCATTAAAGAGGTTCTCGAAAAAAACAAAGATATCAAATTAGTACTAGATATTCATAGGGACAGCAGCAAACGTGAAGAGTCGACTATTAAAGTCAATGGAAAAAATGTTTCGAGAATTTCCTTTGTCGTTTCAGCAGTAAGTAGTAAGTATGAGGAAAATAGAAAAATAGCAGATCTTTTCCATCATAAACTACAAGATAAGTATCCTGGGATTTCAAGAGGGGTTCTAGTGGGAGGAAAAGCAACTAAAAACAACTATAACCAAGACCTATTCGATAATTCTCTTCTAATAGAAATTGGTGGTCCAGAAAATACCTTGGAAGAGGAATATAGAAGTGTTGAAATTCTATCAGAAGTCATTATAGACGTTTTAGATGAGATTGAGTAAAAAAATCATGAGGCTGTTTCATATAGGCAAGCTCCTTTTGAAGCAGCCCCATTTGAACTATTATCCTAAAAATATTAAGGCTTCATTCCACAAGCTAAAAAGAAAATCATCATCACAATGCATCAGGATAATTGACTAAGCTTTCAAACACTTGTTTAATGCCCTGGAATTCATTCTTTAGTTGAAAAAAGTTATTCACTCTTGGAGAAAGTCTTTTACAGCCGTTAAAAATGCAGGTAAATTATCATCATGTACAAAATGTCCAGCATCTTCTATTGTCACTAATTTGCAATTGGGGATAAGCTCAGAAGCCTCCTGCAATTTATTTTGTGGGACATGACTTGACTGACCACCGATAATTAGAGTTGGTACACTAATGTCTGGAAGCTGCTCCCACCATTTTGGGTTAGGGTTATTAAGCTGCTGGATGATTGACTGAATGACAAGCCAATCGAATGGTACTGGCTCAGACGGTTTCGGTGGAACTTCCAACTGCTCACCGGTAAAAGGTGGGGGAGTGTCGACAACAATCAACCTTTCTACCCTTGATGGATATGCTTCGGCGAAAAGATAGGAGACAGTTCCTCCCATCGAATGACCAATTAGTGTAAACCGCTCCAAATTCAGAGCATTTGCAAAATCTAGCAAATCTTTACACATTAATTCAAATGTGTAAGCATTCGTTCTTGCACTTCCACCATGTCCTCGTTGGTCTATAGCATAAATATGGTAATCCTCACCTAAAACAGCAGCGACATTATCCCAAGACTCCCCACTCATTCCTAATGCGTGAAGCGCTATAAGAGGTGGTGCAGTAGGCTCTCCGCTTTCATGATATTGCAATGTAAGTCCATTCACATCTATTTGTTTTTTGCGTGTTTCCATCACCGATCATCCCCTTTGTTTAAGATCTCTTCATATACTTTTTAGTTAAGCAAACAATCCTACTATTCTAGTTATCATTTTTGGCCTACTCACCTAGTTACAAAACTCATTTATGATTTGCTTCTTTAACGCTTCAATTGGAAACTTCTGAGGATAAGTGGAAATCATATACATAATTCCTTGGAGTACAGATGAAAAATATAATGAGCGTTGTCTCGGATTATCAACTCCTTTCCTTTCAAATATTTCGCATTGTAATTCAAATAATCTTGCATTTTCCTCAATCAGTAGTTTGCTATATTTTATAAGCTCTTCATCTGCCGCAGGCTGTGTTTGCAAATGAAGATAGAACCGGTGTACCTCAGGATTTTGCTGAATATTATCAATCGCTCCGTTAATAATATGTTCAAGCTGTTTGCTAGGTGTATCGATAGACTTTGCTCCTTCCATTACTTCAACAACTTCGTTAATTCTTTCATCAACCATTTCAGATAGTAACTCTTCCTTACCACTGTAATAGTTGTAGAGTAATCCTTTTGAAATACCTGCTTGCTTTGCTATATCGTTAATCGATGTTGCATAATATCCTCTATTAATAAACAATTGCATAGCTGCAATACGAATTTTCTCTATAGAGAGTTGACGAATACGTTCATTTTCTTCGGGAGTACGTGGCATGATAAGTTCAATCCTCCGTAATGCAATATTACTGCTTGAATTTTAATAAAATTTTGAGCTTGTATTTGCTCCAAATAAATCTCGATTATGTATAGGAAAGGCAATTCTTTTCCTAACAGTATCAGATTCATAATATTTACCATTTCATTTTATTATTGAATGAACGTTTAGTCAATTAAAAATAAATATAAAAAGTAAAAGGCATCCCTGTTCATTACAGAAACACCTCATTTGCACATACACTAAAAATATAATCAAATAGCATGATTACGTTTTTTATTCTTTTTGTCTCCTTGCTCCTCATCGACAGCTAAAATTTCTCGTTCCTCATGAAACTCGACTTCCGATTGTCCTGTTATTTCATCAAATGGAGTATAGATAAGCTCTACACTTTTCTTCTTTACAAATACTTTGTAAAATCCAATTGCAACTAATAATACTATAGCTGCTGGAAAACCTACGACCATTAAATCAATCGGGCTCATTTTATTTCCCCTTTATTCGCCTCTTTTAACAATCTATTGAAACATCTTTTCGATATGATGAAGTTCTACCTTATCTTCTTCCTTTCGAGCATCGATATACTCATTTTCATTCGTTATTTTTATTTTTCCATTTTTAAAGAATGCCAACAACCGCTTAGCTTCTTTGATAATTTTATCTTTACTGCTATTTAGCATTTCTCTTTTACGCTCAAACTCATGTTTATCCCATTGATCAATTTGATTAAGCTTTGGAAATGTATCAATTCCGGTAATGTAAGTAAGCCCTAGAAATCGAAGAAAGGAATAGCCATGGCAATAGTCATCATACAATTGTTCTAATAGCTCAACTAGATCACCTTCTTCTGCAATTATATGTTCCAAAAGTAGCACAATTCGCTGCTGTTCGAACTGCCCAAAGGGAATTTCCATTCGAATAAGTGTCTCTCTGTCTCTTATACAATCTCCGAGCCCACGAGACGGACTCCTATCTCGTATGCCGTCTTCTGCTTGAAAAAAAAAAAAAAACACACACACGACCACACTACAGATTACTGTACTATAGTCAAAGTGGAACGAAACAGCAATCAACGAATCTATTATAACATA
>NZ_CADEPK010000143.1 GCF_902829255.1 Metabacillus niabensis
AAACATAACAATGATTCCAACATATGAAAAGTATGCTTATTCTATAGGTATTTTCTATTTGCTCTCTTCCCTCTCCCTTGAATTTTTTAAATTTTTTGACTACAATCAATCTAATCATTTCGATACTAGTTTAATATATTTCCAGCAAAAGACATATGCTTTTACAATCTATAGAGTGTCAAATCAAATAGGAGGAGAAATTTAAAATGATCGAGCATTTGTTCACGAGCCTTGATAATCATTTTTCAGAAATGGTTAAAATTCGCCGATATTTACATATGCACCCAGAGGTTTCCTTTAAAGAAGTGAAAACAGCAAAATATATTTATAACTTTTACCAAAAACTTGGTGTTGATGTACGGGCAAATGTAGGTGGAAATGGTGTTGTTGCCACAATTAAAGGTGATAATTCAGGACCTACTGTTGCTTTACGCGCAGACTTTGATGCTCTCCCTATTCAGGATGAAAAGGACGTTCCTTACAAATCAACAGTTCCTGGGGTTATGCATGCTTGTGGACATGATGGGCATACAGCAACATTACTTGTACTAGCAAAGGTACTTTTCAATCACCGCCATTTATTAAATGGAAACATTGTATTTATCCACCAGCATGCAGAGGAATATGCTCCAGGTGGGGCAAAATCAATGATTGAAGACGGTTGTTTAGATGGTGTTGATGTCATTTTCGGTACACATCTATGGGCGACAGAGCCTGTTGGAAAAATTCAATATCGTGTTGGACCATTTATGGCTGCTGCAGATCGATTTGAACTGACGATAAATGGGAAAGGAGGCCATGGTGCACAGCCTCATAAGACGAAGGACGCAATTGTTATAGGCTCACAAGTCGTCGCAAATCTCCAACAAATCGTTAGCCGAAAGGTAGATCCTATCCAACCCGCAGTAGTTACTGTTGGATCATTTGTTGCCGAAAATGCTTTTAATATTATTGCTGATACAGCTCAATTAATAGGCACTGTTCGAACATTCGAGGAGGATGTTCGAAAACAAATAGAAGAAGAAATCGAAAAAGTTGTTTCTGGAACATGTTCGATGAGCGGTGCTACTTATGATTATCAGTTTGTGAGAGGGTATCCAGCAGTAGTAAACCATTTAGACGAGACAATGTTTCTAATTAAGGCTGCTCAGCAAGTCCCTGGTGTAGAATTGATAGAGGAAAGCCCACAACAAATGGGTGGTGAAGATTTCGCATATTATTTACAACATGTGAAAGGGACTTTTTTCTTTACTGGAGCGATGCCAGCAAATGATACTGATGCATACCCACACCACCACCCTAAATTTGATATTGATGAACGGGCATTGTTAATAGCTGCTAAAACTCTTTGCAAAGCGGCAATTCAATACCAGCTAGAATATAGTTCTTCTTAATTTTTATCTTTATATAATTATTAGGGTCAGTCCCCAATTACGGGGGACTGACCCTTTAATTTGCTTTTGGCTTTGAAAAAATTCTCAATCGATAACAATTCATTGCTGTTTCTCCTAGATGCTGCACGAGATTATAGTTAGCGACACCACCGACTATCGCACCGATGCCAGGGACCAATTGCATCATTTTCACAAGGTCAATATAGTCTCTATATTCCTGTTGAAAAATCCGCCAATCTACATCCTCTACTTTAAACTTATACGTATCCCAATGTTCAACTAACTCAAGCGCTTCCGCTTTATGTGCCTCACTCGAGAATGCAAGCTGAAATACGTATAATAAAAACAAACGCTCACTCTTCTCTTTTGTGCTGTATCCGTATATACTTGCAACTTCAAATAAAAACTTCATTTTAATGCTAAGGAAAAGCGGAAAATCTGCTAATCCAAGAAGTATTCCACCAGCACCAGTTGTTGCTCCTTCGATTGCTGCCGTTTTTTTATAATTCTCAATTGCTTTTTGAACTAATTGTTCTCGCTCCTCAAATGTAAGGTTTTCCGCTCCTTTTGGAAAAGTGGTTATATCAGATCCGACTATTGTTGCTTGGACCATCATTTTTATACTTTCTGTTATTGTATGATGCACCTTTTCTGGGATAAATTGGTTCACTTTCGTTTGTGCTTTTTTTGACGTGCGTTCGAGAAGTGAAGGCTTCCTAAGCAATTTATGCTTCCATAGCTTTGCCTCTTCAGCCTTTTGACTTTCATAGCCCATAATTAAACACCTTTTTCACCTTTTTTTATTCGATTTTTCATATAGACAAATACGAATATACATACAAAAAACACATTCACACATAATGTAATGGCAAACAGGACAAAATCAGCTGTTAATAGCGTCACAATCGAATAAATAATTGATTGACTAATGAGAACCTTAAACATAATTTGTAAAAAGCTTGCCAACTTTTTCTCCTCAGCATATGGGTAAAGATTCGGTAGCTCAAGTAAATCAAAATGTTTATATAAGCTCATGATTTGAATACCAGTAAGAAACGAAAAGAGAACAACAACAATACTATTGCCTAAAACTTGCTCGCTCGTAAAGAAGATAATGATGCTTCCAATAATCGTTAAGCGTACAACAATACCACTATAATCACCAGAGCGGAGAAATGCTCTTAAAAATAAATAGCCAAAAACATGCTGCCTATCATATTTAACCTGGTTTAATAGCCAATCTAAATATTTCCGACGCTTTGCACGCTTTTTTAATTTAGGAACATCTGTAAACAAATTCGCTATTTTGTAAAACGATTGCTTCTTCTCTTCTTCCCTTTTAATAAGCTGATCCCATTTGAGCGCTTTCGGTTTAATTAGTTTTGAAAAATAAACATCATATAGCGCCATTATGAGAAAAATAATAAGGACAAATGGATAGTTTTCTGAAAGGATAAAAAATATTGTGCAAAGATTCATAATGAATCGTACGATCAGGTCACTCCATTTTGTTGAAGCTTCTGTAAAAAACTCCATTTTCCAGCCCATTCGCAAATTCCAAAACTTAACGATTAAGATAAGGATTAAGCTTGCAAGAAATACTAAACCGCTTGCCGAGGTTATTTTCAAATACAATGGTGCAAAAAGGATAAACGTAACGACGATGATAAAGCTCTGGGTTACAAAGCTATATGTAAAAGCCTTTTGAAAATACCCCTTCATTTGATGCTCCATCGGAAGTAAGAAAACAACATCCGCTTCCTTCACAAGCGTCCTTACACTTGATGTAAGAACAATAAAGGCAAAGGTTATTGACATGATGATCACGGCAGGAAAATTTTCAGGAATTGTCTGAAGCCAGCCTTGATAGGCAACTGCTCCCCCAGCTGCTAAAAAAATAAACACAAACAGTAAATGGTCATTTAGCATATATTTCAGATATGACCTTGTTTCATTTATATGGTGATTAACCCTCGTTCTCCAAATCTCATCAATGCTCTTCATCTTGCTCTTCCTTTGTTAACTGAATATAAAGATCGTCAAGTGTTGCGTCTTTCATTCCAAATTGTTCTCGTAATTGCTCTAAAGTACCTTTGGCGCGAATTTCACCATTATGTAAGATAATAAATGAATCACAATATCTTTCAGCTGTTGCAAGAATATGTGTTGACATTAAAATGCCTGAGCCTTGCTGCTTAGCCTTTTCCATCATCTCTAGCAATGAATTAATCGCTAATGGATCAAGACCGACAAATGGCTCATCAATAATGTATAATGCTGGCTCAATCAAAAATGAGCACATAATCATTACTTTTTGCTTCATTCCCTTTGAGAAATGAGCTGGAAACCATTTAAGCCGTTTTTCCATTCTAAACTCTTTAAGAAGTGGGTGAAGACGCTCTTCAAATGTTTTCTTATCAAGACCATAGGCCATTGCAGTTAATTCCAAATGCTCGAAAAGTGTTAATTCTTCATATAATATAGGCGTCTCAGGAATAAAACTAAATTGTGAGCGATATGCAGCTGGATCTTCAGCAAATGTTTTATTATTAATTGTAATTTGCCCTTTATGTGCTTCCATAAGACCAATAATATGTTTAATCGTTGTGCTTTTCCCAGCTCCATTTAGCCCAATCAATCCGACAATTTCCCCTTCGTTTATTTCAAAGGAAATATCCTTTAAAACAGGGTATCTTGTATATCCACCTGTTAATTGATTAACTTTTAACAACGTCATATTTTATGGGAACTCCTTTTTCTTTTTATCTTATCATAAAGCTAGCGAGACTTCATTCAGTGAAAGTTTTCTTTCTTACTTCTTACATTGAGATAAATTGCTTTCCAAATATATAACGTGGAAAAGAGCGACCTCATCATTAAAAAAGGTAATCCTTATCTTATATCCTCCATACGTTACATAAATCCGTTACAAGCTGTAAAAGAACGATTCAGTGTGTAAATTCTTCCTTTTATCATCACCTAATTTTATGCATAATCAAACCCTTAAAGGACATCATAATGTATGAGGAAGGGACAATTTGTCGAAGACAAGTCTTTAAAGGCTTTGTCCAAGACTTCCTCAAGTAAGGAAGTTTGAAACCATTGTATACACGAATTATAAATGAGGTGTTTACGGGCCGTTATTTCGAGAAATAGACGCTCATAAGTTAACATCCTTGTAAATGAGGTGTTTGTCAAAGACATTTTCCAACAGCGTTAAGAAGTGTATCACGACTTAACAGGGAGTTGGTAGCTTTGGACCATGGTGAAAAAACAAACTAATTAGCATTTACTAAAAAGTAAATGAGGTGTTTGTCAAAGACAATTTCCTTTCTTTATATGAAAGTAATTGTTAACAAAACCTTGGTTATACAACCCTTTAGAAAATGAGGTGTTTACGGGCCGTACTTTTCTGTCATGAAACGCTCGCATTTAACGTCATTTCATAATGAGGTGTTTGTCAAAGATAATCGATCATAAAGTTAAGCAGATAAGATCACTTAACTGGGGGATGATTGCTTTGAACAATGGTGATTTACACATCAATTAGCATAAACATGTTAAATGAGGTGTTTATCAAAATAACTTCCTTTCAAAACCTGAGTTTCCTTCCCTTCTTTAGAACAGGGTGACATCCACATCACCCTGTTCTTTTTATGTATGTCCATGCCCTATGATTTTCAAGAAGAATTATGGTAAAATACGGTTAACATATCTGTATTAGACAATATTCAGCATGACTTTTCATTTACGAATGATCATAGCATAAGGATTTTACAAAAGCTGTTGAATTTTGTTTACTACTCAATAATTTGAAAGTGGTGAAATAATGAGCGATTGTATTTTTTGCAAAATTATTAATGGTGAGATTCCAAGTGCAAAAGTATTTGAAAATGAACATGTCTACGCATTCCTTGATATTAGCCAAGTAACAAAGGGACATACTCTCGTTGTACCAAAAGTACATAAGGAAAATATTTATGAGCTAACACCAGACATTGCGAGTAAGCTTTTTGAGGTAGTACCACAAATCGCCAATTCGATTAAAGAGCAATTTCAACCTGTAGGCATGAATTTACTTAACAATAATGGCGAAAAGGCAGGACAATCTGTGTTCCACTATCACATGCACATCATTCCAAGATACGGAAAAGGTGATGGTTTTGGCGCAGTTTGGAAAGATCACTCTGGCCAATATTCTTCTGAACAATTACAGGAAATTGCAGCTTCTATTCAAAAAGGGCTCTCTAATTAACCAAAATTGCGGCAAGCAGTTTTGGTTTTTTTAGTTATTGTCGATTCATCTTAGTTGTTTCTTTCCTCATGTAGTGCTTCCCTTTCACAAAGAGGTCTAGGAGTCTTCTTTGTGTTATACCTGTAGCGTCTCCCTTTTCGTATTCTCTCTAAAAACAAAGTGTTAAAAACTCACAATAGAAATTAATAAAAACTAGTAATTAAAGCTAAATAAATCATGTTAACGTTTTCCTGAAAACTTTCATAAAGAATGAAAATATTCAGTCTATATTTCCTTATCTTTTCATGATAGGATATGATTATTATTTAACTATTTTAATAGACTGATTCACTAACACATCATCAAAAGATGAAGGAAATATGAGATTTGCATACTCTTTTATCCTTCACACATTTCGAGGAGGCAATGAAATTGCGAGCTTATAATTTTAATGCAGGACCAGCAGCTATACCATTAGAAGTGCTTGAACGCGCGCAAAAGGAATTAGTTAACTTCAACAATACGGGAATGTCCGTTATGGAGTTAAGCCACAGAAGTAAAGATTATGAAGAAGTTCATAATCGTGCGAATGCTCTATTAAGAGAACTATTAGGTATTCCGGATACGTATGAAGTATTATTTTTACAAGGTGGAGCAAGTTTACAATTTTCGATGATTCCTATGAATTTTTTGCAAGAAAATAAAACTGCACACTACATTCTATCTGGTTCTTGGTCTGAGAAGGCACTTAAAGAAGCAAAAGCCTTCGGAGAAACACGGATTTTAGCATCAAGCAAAGAAGAAAATTATTCTCGAATTCCAACTGACTATTCTTTAGAGGATATAAAAGATGGAGCTTATTTACACATTACATCTAATAATACAATTTTTGGTACACAATGGAATGAGTATCCAACGAGTCCAATTCCTTTAATTGCTGATATGTCTAGTGATATCCTTTGTAAGGAAATTGATGTAGAGAAATTCTCCCTTATCTATGCAGGAGCTCAAAAAAATCTCGGCCCATCTGGTGTTACTGTTGTGATTGTGAAAAAGGACTTTTTAGAAACAGCACGTCCAAACGTACCGACTATTTTAAAATACTCAACACATGCTGATAATAATTCCTTATACAATACACCACCAACATTTGCGATTTATATGCTATCACTTGTTTTAGAATGGGTAAAAGAACAAGGTGGCGTAAAGGCAATCCAAAAGGTAAATGAAGAAAAAGCAGGCTATATCTATAGTGCAATCGATGAAAGTGAAGGCTTTTACAAAGCTCATGCAACAGAAGATAGCCGTTCTTTAATGAATATTACGTTTACATTGCCTAATGAAGAATTAACGAAAAAATTCCTTCAGGAAGCAAAGGAACGTCAATTTATTGGACTTGCTGGACACCGTTCTGTTGGCGGTTGTAGAGCATCTGCTTACAATGCAGTACCTAAGGAATCTTGTCTTGCACTAGCCAACTTTATGACAGAATTTAAAAACAAAAATAGCTAATTGCCTTTAAAAAATTCTATACGTTAATCGTATATGTTGTTATAATATTGATAATCTCTCGCAATAGGAAATAGTTCACTATTGGAGAGATATAAGAG